>JABSSQ010000110.1 GCA_013213905.1 Verrucomicrobiales bacterium
CTCAAAACCTCCCATCAACCTGGCCGGCCGGATTTGGACCGCTGTCATGGGCCTCGGAATCGCCCTCGTCGGCTGGGTATTCGTGCAATACCTCTGGGGCTCATACGAGCGGGCCGCCGTCATGAACGACTGGGTCGAAACTCCGTGCCTGGTCGAGGCCACCCATATCGATGACACGGAGCTCAATCAGCGGGGTGTCCCCAAGTACATTCTGACAATCACCTATCGCTATACCTTCGACGGCAAGGAACGCACCAGCGACCGCTACAAGCGCCTACCCACCGAGAGTAGTGATCCTCGCAAGGTAAAGGCCAAGGAGAAGAAGTATCCCGTGGGAGAAGAGTCGGTTTGCTATGTCAATCCCGAGGATCCCGATTTCGCCGTGCTCAGGAAAGACAGCAAAGCCGGACTCTACTCTATCTGGTTCCCCTGCTTGTTCATCGTTGGCGGAGCCGGTATGATTCTTACGGCCATCTTCCGTCGCGCCTGATTCTCATGAAAACCGGACTCCTCATCGATCGCGATTTCTGTGACCACGATCCCGGGGCCGGACACCCGGAAGCCCCCGGGCGCATCGCGGCCATCATCAAAGAACTGGAAGAAGCCGACCTGATTGAAAACTGCCCTGCCATCCCCGAGCGCAAAGTCACCGACGACGAAGCCCTCCTCGCTCACACTGACGAATACCTGAAAGTCGTCCGCACGGAAATCGACGGCACCGGTTCCGGGATTCTCAGCACGGGTGACACCAATTTCGGTCCCGCCTCGCTCGAAGTGGCCCGCAACGCTGCCGGAGGATTGCTCAATGCCGTCGATGGAGTCATCGGGGGAGCCTATGACAACGCTTTCTGTGCGGTTCGCCCTCCCGGCCACCACGCCACCCGGAGCCGGGGAATGGGATTCTGCATTTTCAACAACGCCGCCATCGCCGCGCGCTACGCGCAAGAGCAATACGGCCTCGAGCGTGTTGCCATCATTGACTGGGATGTGCACCACGGCAACGGCACCCAGGACATCTTCTACGAGGACGGCAGTGTCTTTTACTTCTCCACCCACCAACACCCCTGGTATCCGGGCACCGGATCGAAAGACGAAACCGGGATCGGCCACGGCGCCGGAACGACGCTCAATGTCCCCCTCCCTGCCGGTTGCGGCATGGATGAAATCGGGGCCGCCTTTCGCGGAGCCTTCACGAAGAAGATGAAGGATTTCAAACCGGAGATGGTCATCATTTCAGCAGGCTTCGACAGCCGCCTGGGTGATCCGTTAGGACAGCTCACGCTCTCTGACGAAGATTTCGCCAGCCTCACCGGAATCCTCACCGAACTGGCCGGAGAGTTTTCAGCCGGTCGCCTCGTTTCTGTTCTCGAAGGCGGCTACAACCAGGCCGGTCTCGCTCTCGCAGTGAAACACCACATCGAAGCCCTCCGGAAATCCTGATCTCGTGTGATCCCGCGATCACAGGCTATCGAAGCGGCTCGCGACCTGATAGGCTTCGATCATGCTGCATCGAATCCCCGCTTGGCTCCTGCTCGCATTCACCCTCCTGGTTGAGCCAGCCCTCCGGGCCGACGACCGCCCCAACCTCATCGTCATCATGGTCGATGACATGGGCTACCAGGGCTTGAGCTGCTTCGGCAACCCCTACTTCAAGACCCCTGAGCTCGACCGTCTCGCCGCTGACGGCATGAAGCTGACAGATTTCCATTCCTCCGGCACGATGTGCTCCCCCACCCGGGCCGGCCTGCTCACCGGACTCTACCAGCAGCGCACCGGCATCGAGGCCGTCATTCACCCCGTGTCCGACCACCCGGAACACCGCAAGGGGCTGCAGCTTTCTGAAACGACCTTTGCTGAAGTGCTCAAGGAGAACGGTTACGCCACCGGCATCATTGGCAAATGGCACCAGGGTTACCCACAGAACTCCGACGACTATCACCCGCAGGAACACGGCTTCGATGAATTCGTCGGCTACCACAGCGGCAACATCGATTTCGTGAGCCACGTCGGTGATCACTACAAACACGACTGGTGGCACGGAAAAGAAGAGACTCCGGAGGAAGGTTACTCCACCCACCTTATCAACCAGTATGCCGAGGACTTCGTCCGTCGGCACGGCAAGTCCGACCAGCCTTTTTGCCTCTATCTTTCTCACGAGGCGATTCACAACCCCGTCCAGGTGCCCGGAGACCCGGTCCGCCGCACCCTCGACAACTGGGACCGATGGGACTTCCGAAAAGTCAGCGAAGAAGAACGGATCGCCAAGTACCTCGGCATGACCCTGCCGATCGATGAGGGACTTGGACAACTGAGGGCGGCCCTGAAGGAACTCCAAATCGAAGACAATACCTTCATTCTTTTCTTCTCCGACAATGGCGCCGCCGGCGACTTCCCCAGCGGCGATCCCAACTTGCGAGGCAACAAGGGTTCCGTTTACGAAGGCGGCCATCGGGTTCCCGCGATCGCCTTCTGGCCACGAAAGATCAAAGCCGGAACAGTGTCTGACGAGCCCCTCATCAGCATCGACGTCATGCCCACCCTGCTGGCCCTCGCCGGCGTCGAACACGCTGACCTGAACCTCGATGGCGTCGACATGTCTCCGGTGCTCGTCGAGCAGCAATCACTTCCTGACCGACCACTCTACTGGGCTTCACTCAGCAATCGCGGCAGCCGGGCCGAGGCGATGCGGGACGGCCCGTGGAAGCTGAACGTTTTTCACCCCAAGGCCACACCCGGCACCTTCGAGAATCCGAAATTCGAGCTCTATCGCCTCGACGAAGATCCCTCTGAAAGCACTGACCTTTCCGGAAAGTTCCCCGACCGTGCCAGGCGCATGGCCCAGCAGATTACAGAGTGGTACCGCGAAACCACCGCGTCATCCCCCGAACAGCCGGGCGGGTGGCTGGCGGTGGAATAACTACCCTCGCAGGGAAGCTTCGACCTCCAGTCTCAGTTTCGTATTGCTCCGGTCCAGTTCGTCCACCCGGATGGACCGAAACACTTGCATGGCCTCTTCGGTTCGACCGGCCTCACGCAGAATGATCGTTTTTTCCAATTGATAACAACCCAACCGGTTGCCCGTGTGATTGTGCAGAAGCAACCCCATCCTGATGTAGTTGAGTGCATCATCATACCGGCCTTGTTCTCGACAGACCCGTGCCAGGTCGACGAAGGCCATCCCCTGCCTGACATGCGCATCAATCAATCGGTTGCCGCGTTCGATTATTTCATCGGGCGTAATGCATTTGAAATTGATCAACTGCTGAAAGGTTTTGTTGTTGAATGGCTGTATGCGATGAAAAAAGGGATGAGACAGATAGGTCTCAATCAAGGTCAGCCGGGGCTCGTCTTCCAGCAGGGCCGGGTCGACATCATCCGGATTCACAAATCTTCGGAGCTGGTAGAGCAGCGCATTGCGATGCTTTAAGGCAGAAAAGTAAATCTCCTGGTGCTCGGGTGGCAGCCCCGCATACCACGCCGAAACTTGCGCCCCTTTTCCTGACGCAATGGCCTGAAAAGCATGCGCCGGAGCCAGTGGAGCCAACGCTTCAAGCGCCCCAAACAACTCAGGTCTCGTCGATGCAAAGGCGGCTTCAAAGGTGCCAACCCAACTGGGCGGAATCGTACCGGCCTGCTCAGCTTCCCGGAATTGATCCAGCGCCTCGGCCATATTCTCGAGATGACCGACCTTCCATTCCACGGATGCATACCCGGCGTCGATGGCAACCCAGTATTGCAGAAAGGCCACCTGATCCCCCTGCTTCAGTTGCTTGAGAACCGACGGCACTACCGCGTCGATTCTCCCCTTGAACGCCTCATCTTCCTTCAGATCAAAGAATCGCACCGTCCCTTTCTCCTGCCCCGTTGCAACGGCCAGACTGAAACCGACGACAAGCGCCAAGGTCGATACAGTCCGGAAAGCCTTCATAACACACCCGCGTTTGTAGCATTGCCGCCGAGGCATGTCCAGATTCGCGACAGTCACGAATGGAACCACCCGCGGTCGGCAAGGATCTCCTGCCCGGTGATCGCACTGCTCGCAGAGCTCCCGAGAAACAAGGCCACACGGGCAATCTCATCCGGATCAATCAGGTCCGGCTGGCACTGGCGCTCTGCCAGCATTTCGCGAACCTCGTCGTCAACGTATTCGCGAACCTGGCGCTCGGTCATGATCCAACCCGGGGAAATCGTATTCACTCGAATGCCTTTCGGTCCGAGCTCACGTGCCAATGATTTCGTCATCGCAATGATCCCGCCTTTGCTCGCCACGTAGGCTGCCATTTCGGACGGCCCCATGTGAAAGGTCACTGAGCTGAAATTGATCACGGCGGCAGGATCTGTGAATCGCGGCAGAGCCTCCCGAACCGTCAACATGTAAGCGCGAAGATTCAGATCAATGACACGGTCCCAGGCTTCAACGGTCATTTCGCCCAGGGGAATCCGCGGATCGTTGGCGGCATTGTTGACAAAGACTGAGATCTCCCCAATCGATCCGATCCATTTCGCAATCTCTTCCGGCTGCAACAAGTCCACCCAGGTGAACTCCGCCCCTTCCAGTTCTGCCGCCAGGGCCGCCCCCTTCTCTTCATCCACATCACAGAACCAAACTCGCGCCCCCTGCCCCCAGAACTGGCGCACCATCGCTTCGCCAATTCCGTTGGCACCGCCGGTGATCACCACCGTCTTTCCGTCCAGATCGTGATAACTCGCTTCCATTTCAATCGACTGCAGGAAACCATCAAACAGGGATCCCTCGCGGTCGACAATGACGAAACCGCGGAATCGCTAATTGAAGGATCCGCAATCTGGAGGATTCTTATTTCATGCGTCTCCCCACCGCTCTTCTCGCCACTTGCTCATTCTTCACGCTTACCGCGCTAGCAGTCACGCCTGAGGAGATCATCGCCGAGATGGAAAAGATCCAGGAGGAATCCGGGATGAAATCCGCCTCTATCGGATTGTGCTTCATTCCTATCGACGGTGAACCTTCCGATGCCGTCGGCTATCAACCCGACCTCGGCTTGATTCCGGCTTCAACCATGAAGGCCGTCACCACGGCGACCGCGAATGAAATCCTGGGGCCGGACTTCCGATTTAAGACGGAACTGCAAACCGCGGGAACGCTCGACGAGGAAGGCACGCTGACCGGACACCTGGTCATCCGCGGCGGCGGCGATCCCACCCTCGGATCCTCTAACATCAGCTCCACTTTCTCAAAGTGGCAGACCGCCCTTCGAGAAGCCGGCATCAAGCAGATCGAAGGGTCCATCGTCGGTGATGCGACCATCTTTGACAACCAGCTCATTCCGGACACCTGGCAGTACAATGACTTCGGCAATTACTACGGAGCCGGCGCTTGCGGCCTGACCTTTCACCAGAACCTCTTCTACTGTTCCTTCCGACCGGGCAATGTCGGGGCTGAAGCCAGGTTCGTTGGCACCGATCCGAAACTGCCCGAAATTCAATTCATCAATGAAATGCGCACCGGCACCTCGGGAAGTGGTGACCAGGGCTACATCTACGGACTCCCCTATGCGAAGACGTTTTACCTGCGAGGAACCGTTCCAGGCGGGCGCAGCTCGTTCACCATTAAGGGCGCCCTACCTGATCCAGCTTTCTTCTGCGCGAGAGCCTTCACCAAGCATCTCAACAACATCGGTCTCGAGGTTTCCGGCGAGCCAACCACGGTTCGACTGATGACGATTGCCGGCGAGAGTCTCGCTGCTCGAAAGATCATTCACACCCAGGAGTCCGACTCGCTCGCGTCGATCATGAACCTGACGAACATGAAGTCGAACAACCTCCGTGCCGAGTGTATGCACCGAATGCTGGCCGCCGGAAAGGAATCGAAAGCTTCTACTGTGAATGCTTCCAAGATCATGAGCCAGCACTGGTCCGACAAGGGCGTCGACATGACCGGATCCTTCCTCGGAGATGGCTGCGGACTGAGCCGGTCCAATATCATCAGCACGCGCCAGATGGCACTGATCCTCTATCACGCCGCGCAACACGAGGACTTTGACAGCTTTTACAAGACCCTCCCCGTGGCCGGTCGCAGCGGCACGCTTTCCAGCATCGGAGGCGGCTCTGCCGCGGAAGGTCGCGTCGCGGCCAAGAGCGGAACCATTGCCCGCGTTCGCAACTACGCTGGCTACGTCAATACCCGTTCCGGTGAGCGCTACGCGTTTGCGATCTTCTTTAACAACTACTCAAACGATCTTTGGTCGGTAAAATCCAAGATCGTTCGGATCTGGTCCAAAATGGTCAGCCTTTGATTTCATGAAGCGCTTCGCTGCCATCTGGTTGATTGCCATCCCCGCTTTGGCCATCGAACCGCATCCCGATGCCGAGCCTAACACCCATCCGCCCGGCCACGTCGACATCCTCGAGAATGTCGACTACATCGTGAAGGACCCCTCCTCGCTTGAAGGCATTGTCCTCGACGAAACCGAAGCCGAACTGACCGGCGCCTGGCAATACTCCACCCACACTCCGCCCTATGTGGGCATCGGCTATCTCCACGACCAGAAGTCCGGCAAGGGTGAGAAGTCTGTCACTTGGCGTCCCTACATCCCCAGGGCCGGGAACTACGAAGTGCGCATCTCACATTGCTACAACGTCCGCCGCGCCACCAACACCCCGGTTACGATCCGTCACGCCGAAGGCGAAACCACGATTCGAATCAACCAGCAGGAAGTGCCAGAGCACGGACGACTTTTCCGAACCCTGGGCACCTTTCGTTTCGAAGCCGGAAACACCGGATCCATCACAATCTCCAACGACGGCACCGACCCGAAGAAGGTCGCTATCGCCGACGCCATTCAGCTGATTCCGGCGGAACCCGGGCCCTAAACAGCTGTATCCCTAAACTGCTAAACACCTCACTGAGGCATCACCGGCGGCAACTCGTTCCCTTCGTCGTCGATCGGGTAGAGCGCATCGTGTGCTTTCAGCTGAGCGATGAGTCCTTTCATCATGCCGCTCAACTTCTCCGGATTCGAGTTCGCCACATTCGTCGACTCAAAAGGATCCTCAGCCAGATTGAAGAGCTGATAAGTGCCCTCAGTCTGAATCGAACCGCCAGAATTCTTCGTATCCGGAAAGGTGTGATAAATCACTTTCCAGTCTCCGTCACGCCAACTGGTCCAGTAGCTGCTGCGATGCGGGCCATGAGGATAGTGCATCAGGAACTGCTGCTCGCGTCCTTCATCCGCCTCGCCACTCAAGAGAGTTTGCAACAAATCGCCGTCTACCTTGTGGCCGTCGGGATTTTCAGCTCCGACCAACTTGAGAAGCGTTGGATAGATATCTTCTACCGAAGCAACCTGGCTCTGGATGCCTCCGGCCGGAATCGGCAACTGCTTCTGGAAAGCATTGTCAGGATTCCGCTTGCCCCAGGCGGCAATAAAAGGAACGCGCATGCCACCTTCGTAGTGGGCTCCCTTTTTCCCGCGCAGTGGTTCGGCGCATGCCACGACATGCTGATCACCCAGCGGAGCATCGGAGCCGTTGTCGCCGAGAAAAAAGATGAGCGTATCCTCAGCCACGCCCAGCTTTTCAAATTCATCCATCATGTCACCGAGCGATTTGTCCATGCCCTCGATAAGAGTGGCAAAAGCTTTGGCCCGCTCGTCTTTATCGGAGTCGGCGTAATGCTCGATAAAGCGCTCGTCGACTTCGAAAGGAGAGTGAACCGCATAGTGAGAAAAGTAGAGATAGAATGGCTGCTCTTCGGCCACCGTCTTCTCGATTACCTTTCTGGCCTCGAGCGTGAGTGCCTCAGAAAGGTGGATATCCGTGCCGTGGTAGGCCTCGAGGTGAGGCACCGCGTGATGCTCGCGCTTCGTGCCCCAACCATAGTTGTTCTTTCCAAGGTAACTACCGGGAGCACCAAAACAGTGTCCTCCGATGTTCACATCGAAGCCGAGATTGAGCGGCTCGTGTCCCTCGTATTCGCGCGGACCGAAGTGGGCTTTGCCCACATGAATCGTCTTGTAGCCGTTGTCGGCAAGAACACCGGGAAGCGTCACATCACCGGGCTTAAGCCCGGTCCAGTTCCAGCCGGGCGCGCCGTTCGGGCCGGCATTATCGCTGTCCGGCCGAATCCAGTTCGTAGCGCCGTGGCGGGCTGCGTTCTGCCCGGTCATGATCGTATTCCGGGTGGGTGAGCAAACGCTCATGGCGTAAAACTGGTTGAAGCGAATTCCCTGCGCTGCAAGTCGCTCCATTCCCGGGGTGCGATAAAAGTCGTTCAAAGGATAACGTTTCGGCTGACCTTCATCATCGGTCAGAAAAGGGACCGAGGTATCCATCACCCCCATATCATCGACGAGGAAGACCATGATATTTGGCTTGTCGGCAGCCGACAGGCTCGTGGCCAAAACCACCGCAGCAAAGAACGAAAGAAATTTCATAGGATGAAAACCCTAGACCGTTTCGTCCCGCGCGGGCAACCCCGCAAAAGCGCCGCAGAAAGATTGGCAGGACGACTGCTCGGAACTTTAGCAAGTTCCGCTACGGTATTTCTGTAGCGGAAGATGCCAATCTTCCGACAAACCAGACCCGGCTACTTTTTCGGAATCTTGATCTCCTGCCCCACTGAGAGCTTGGTAAAATCCAGACCCGGGTTCAGCTTCACGATCGCCTGGTGATCCAACCCCTTTGTCTTCGCAATTTTCCACGGATTGTCACCGCTTTGAATCGTGTAGAGTTCCCATTCGCCTTCATCGGTGGATTCTTCCGCTGTCTCTTTATCAGCCGCCCCCTCCGTTGAGGCAACCAACGACCCGGCTTTCTTCTCAGCCTCGGGTGGTGGTGGATTCTTTGACGTCACATCAACTGGAAGGGTCAGGACATCCCCGACCTTAAGCGCATCGGCATTGCCGAGATCGTTCTCATGAAGCAGGGCGCGAAATTCAATCTCGTGGGCTTTCGCAATCTTCCAAAGGTTGTCACCCGATTGGACCACATACTTTTGCTTAATGGCGGGCTTCGCGACAATCTTGGCGGGAGCCGCCTCCCCGGGCTTCTCCTCCGGCTTGGTTTCTTCGGGTTTCTCCTGCTTCTCTTCGCTGGCAGGAGGAGGTGGCGCAGGGGCAACCGGTTTGGCTTCCTGCCCGTGACAGATGACCGCAAGCAGGCTGAGCGCCGGAAAAAGAAAGAGCATTCGAGAGTTCATATGCTGAGTCCGGTTCGTGTTTCGGGAGATACACTACCAAAACTCCCCGTTCGGGAGAAGCCCGATCTGCATGGGGCTGAGCTTCACCCACGCCCGATGCTCTTGTCGACCTCTCGATCGCTGGAGAATCCAGTAAGACCGGCACGATCCCCATTTTCCGTCGCATTAAGTCTAGCTTCCACGAATTCACCACTTAAACTCCCGTATTATGAACCGAGCACTTACCGGCCTCGCCGCTATCATCCTCAGCTTAACCGTATCCGCCTTTGGCGAGGAACGAGTCAACGACCCAACCTCCTTCACCTGGAATCCGGAGCTCTCCACCTCAGGCCCCGTGGTTGTCATTGTCGATCTAAAAACTCAGCGCGCCGCGGTTTACCGAAACGGCATTCAAATCGGAGCCTGTCTCGTCAGCACCGGTATGCCCGGCCACGAAACGCCAACGGGTGTCTTCCACATTCTCGAGAAAGACGCCGACCACCACTCATCGACTTACAACAACGCCTCCATGCCCTTCACCGAACGAATCACTTGGGGTGGCGTTGCCCTGCACGCCGGCAGCTTGCCCGGCTATCCGTCATCGCACGGATGCATTCACCTGCCCTACGAGTTTTCGAAGAAGCTCTTCGAAGTCACCAGCGTTGGGGGAACGGTCATCATCTCCAACGACATCAGCCATGATGCCGTGACCAAAGAGCACCGAATTCAGTTCACCGGCGAGCATCCGTCCGACGTCGCCTTGACCCCTCATGAGTCGCCGCAGGGACCGGTGTCGATTATGTTCAGTTCTCACGACAACCAGTTGCTGGTCGTCCGCAACGGCGTCATCATCGGTAGCGGCCGGGCTCAACTTAAGATGTTCGCGCAGAAACCACACGGCACCTACACCTACGTCTGTGATGGCTGGACCCAGGACCGGGATGGAAGCCACCACCCCCACTGGCACCAGGTCAGTGGACCGAATGGCAGCCAGGAACTCAAAGCCTTTACCCATCTCAAGACCGATCCCCGACTTCAGCACGTGATCGACACTGTCATCAGTTCAGGAACCACCCTGGTCATCACCGACGAAGCCATGTCTGACGCCACCCGCAGTCAGCCTGGATTTTTCATCATGCAGGGTTCAGTTCCGAAGAAGTAGTTTTCTAAGATGCCCCTGACAAAACACCTTGCTCTGACATTTCTCGCGCTGGCTGCCTCCTGCGCCTTTGCCGCGGAGGAAACCTTCACCATCCTTGCCCCGAGCCGCGACTCGAGCACGCTCATCACAGTGATTACTGTGGTTAAGGGCGATAAGGTCGAACTAACAAAAGGGCTGCAACTACCGCTCGAATTCCCTCCCACTACCATCGCCGCTTCGGCGACCAAGCCGCTCTTCTACGTGACCGGCAATCAGGTTGTCGAGGGCCAACCGGCCGCCGCGGTCATTGATTTCAGCGAATCAACAACGGAAGAGTCCAAGGTCTCAGTGACCAACTTTGATGTCGCCCACGGCTACGCCTACCTCAGTCTTGATCGTAAAGAGAACTTTCTCCTCGGCGCTGACTACCGGGAGGGTTTTGTCGACGTGTATGAGCTCGACGAATCAGGCTTCCCTGCAACACTGGTCTCAACCTTGAACGAAGGCCGAAAGAACGCCCACTGCATCCTCCCATCTCCCAACAACCAGTTCGTTTACATCCCCTACGTCAAAGACACCAACGCTCTCTACCAGTACAAGTTCGATCCCGAAACCGGTGCTCTCTCTCCACTTGAAAAACTGGACGCCGGGCCACCTGAAGGCACCGGCCCGCGCCACATGGCCTACCACCCCACCAAGCCCTACGTCTACTTCAGTAACGAACAACACGTGGGCGTTTCCGTTTACAAGAAGGGCAGCGATGGCCAACTCGTCAATGTCCAGGTTTGCGACACCACTGGCATTGAGCTGCCCGAAGACGGCCGGAGCGCTTCGGACATTGTCATCACTCCTGACGGCAAATATCTCTTCACCGGATTGCGAGCCGCCAGGCACGGACTCGACCACGTATCACGGTGGGCGGTGCAGGAAAACGGCCTCGTCAAACACCTCGGGCTGACCAAGGCCGATGAAGTTCCCTGGGGTATGGCGATTTCACCCGGTGGTGAATACCTCGTGGTGACCGGCTTTGGCTCCGGCACCTTGATGGTCTTTCGCATCAAAGATGGCGGGGACCTCACCCGGGTCGCCACCATGGATTGGGATCCCAAGATTTCCGACGTGGTCACCTGGGCTCCTGAGTCCGAGTAGTTCATTGGCCCAAGAGGGTCAGGTCGATGACTCAAACCTGTTGGTTATGACGCAAATTCCATCAAGCAGGTCTTGGCGAACCGGGTGAATACCGGAACACTATTGCAGCCATGAAAAAACTCTCCACCTGGCTCTACCTGCTGTCGTTCCCGGCTCTGATCCTGGCCGAAGGCCAACTCGGTAACGAACTCGAATGGATCCAACTGCCCGACCGGGACGACCAGTCGATCACGATCCAGAGAACCGGCGACGGCACTCTTGTCCTCACCGCCAACGAATCGTTCTTTCCGATTCGCGGCCTCAAATGTGAGGGAACATCTGATGTTCCCGATGTCGCCGAACTGAACAAAGGCAGTTCGTTCGCCACCATCACCGGTTGGACTGACGGGTCGATCGCGGAGTGGGGACTTTGGACCGCGACCGGAACACTCGAAGCCAAACTCTCATACACTGGCGACGCCGATTTCGTAATCCTCACCTCCGAGGGAGCAGAAGTGCCGATCTCAAAACAGTCGGTATCGATCCCGATGCGGGAGGGCGGCTTCACCACGCTTCGACTCATTGCTAACAAGACGGCGCCCGGCACCACCTTCGAACGACTTACCCTTTCCGGCACCGCCGCGACTGACGCCGGAGTGGTCCGCAAACGCTGGCGCCCCGCCGCCGCTCACACGAAATTCAGCAGCTCCAAGTCACCCGAAAATGTCCGCCTTTGGATCATGGAAATGGATGCGGTTCCGGGTGAGCTGGATTTTTACTGTCCGGTGACGACCCCCTTCGGTTACTACGGGCCGACCTGGAAGGCTGACGGCACGGTCAATACCAGTTTCAATTTCTCCCTCTGGTCATTCAAAAGGGGAGCCCCGGAACCTCCGGTGGAACAGTTGTCTCACCTCATCGCGATTGGGGATCCCAACGCGCTCTTCGGCGGTTTCGACCACGAGGGTACCGGCGTTAAGATTCGCGGCTGGGAACCGCTCGAGGGCCGCCAGGGGCAACGGCAAACGCTGGCGCTCCGCGTCGAACCCGGCGACGAATACGATACCTACTACAGCTACTTCTACGCCGCCGACGAGAAACGCTGGCGACTCTTCGGTGCCGGGAAGAAATGGAATAAAGGCAGACCGCTTTCTTCACTCTGGGTTGGCAGCTTTGTTGAGGTACCCGGTCCCGCTCCGGTTCAACGCACTGGTCCCTATCTCCGCACCATGCGCTACCGAGGCTGGGTCATGGACGAAAACGAAAAGTGGTACCCGCTCGACCAAATGCAGAACGGCAATGTCGACAATGAATCCGGGCTGACCCACACCAACCGTGGCGTCACAGACGATGGCTGGTTCTTCCTCGAAACCGGTGGCTGGACTTTTCGAGAACCTCCATTCAAGGGCGAGACTGTTGCACTTCCGTCAGGCACGACAGCACCAAAAGTCGACTACCTTGATCCCAATGACCTGGAATATCTCAAGACCCTGCCCTGCGAAATCGTGATCACCAATCTGGAGCGGCGCGACGGCAAAGCGAGAGTGAGCTACGCCATCCGCGGGGCCGGTGATAAAGCAGAGGCCACCCTCTATTGGGGGGATGACGAAGGCCTGACATTCACAGATCGCTGGGACCAGTCAGCTGTCATCCCGGGAAATTCTGATGGAGAGCATCAACACGTGTTCGATATCGATCCCAAACGCCCGCTTCACGCGAGAGTTTTCCTGAAGAACGAGCAGGGACAGTTCTGGAGCGCCGACAGCAAAGCCGCGCAGCCCTGAGCGGTGTGAGCGCTAGTAGTAATAGCGATAGGTTCGACGGTAGTACGTGGGGCGACGAACATAGTTAGGCTGCTGGTAGTAACGGTGGTTCCCGTAATACATGGATCGCCGCTTTCCACGGACATCGCCGGCCAGGCCGCCTACAGCAGCGCTAATCGCTGCACCTCCCCGGGAGCTTCCCCCTCTCACATTGTTGCCGACGATCGCGCCTGTCGCCGCGCCCAGGACCGCTCCGCGGGTTCGACTCTGAGCCACATACGGGTCAGGGTGACAGGAACTCAACGTCATCGCACCTAGGGCGATTAGGAAAACAGGAAAGACTGAGAGCTTTCTGCCGGCTGTCGGGTTTGATCTCGATTCTGCATGTTTCCGACCTATTGATTTGAAGCTTTAAACTCAGTGATCTCTTCGAAATAAAGGTCGCCGTCCCGGTTCGCGTCGTTTTTTCGGAATAGTTGATCGAGGGTCCCGTAGCCGAAGTAAAGGCTCTTGAGCTCCTCCGGCGTCACAACGTCGTCACCGTTCTTATCGGCGTTGGAAAACTTGCTCTCGTCTTCGTTGCGGTTCTTTCGCTTCCAATCTTTCAGGGTGACCTGCTTGTCTCCGTTGTGGTCGTGGTTTGCGTAGACGTTCTCGAGCACGTAGCGCTTGAATTCTGATTTCGACACTTTGCCGTCGTCGTTAGTATCCGCGTCGTCGAAATTCTTTCTCCCATCGCAGCCGGTGAGAAACACTGCGAATAACATGACGGCGGCCATCATCAGCACACCTGGTTGATTCTTGATCATAGCTTGTCCCAAAAGCAGTTCTCTTGCGCAGCGTTGGTTGCTGAAGTCTCAAAAAATTTATCTGATCAACGCAGAATGGGACAAAACTCATTATCGTAGAGATGAAAACATTATTTGAAATGATATGGAAATTATGATAATTATTTGAGAAGGATGAATGTTTCAGGGGCATCCGTCAAAGACCAGGCCTTTTCACTCGCTGAAATGGTGATCATTGTCGCCGTTGTCGGAGTGTTAGCAGCCATTGGGGTTTCGACATTAAATGACGGCGCCATCACCGGTGCCCGTGAGGAGAAATTGCGTAATGATCTCCGCGTTTTGAACTCCGCTGTGAACACTTATCAGGCCTTTGGAGGCAGTCTGGAAGGAGTCAACGATCCCGCAGTGGTCCTTGCCAAACTGAAAACGACTGTCAGTGAGGAACAACGGAAAACGATGCCCGGACTGGGTGGCGCGTTCATTGATCCTGATATCGAGCTGGTGCTTCAATCCGAAAAGGAAAGCAGTAGCGATAAACTCCGCTTGCATTGGGACTCGAGTGCGAAACGCTTTACCTTGAGCAACGAGGGAGGGATTGGAATCAAAGCGCTGAAGATCAATCCTTTCTCTGCGGGATCATCGGGATCTTCTTCCGAGCCCGGCACTCCTTTTCCGGACGGCACCGCCTCATCCAACGGAAAAAAGATTGATGGCGAAGTCACGATGGATTCAGTCGGAAAGACAGAATCCCGAAAGACCAGCCTCAACTACAGCAAAGATTCGAGCTGGATCTGGGACTACTCCGATAGAGCCCTCGCGGCCCCGCCCTCGCCGAGCCAAATACCAACAGCAACCCCAGTACCTGACACCCCGCCGGCGAGCCTGCCCGTCCCTGTTCTCAAGAGAGGATTGAGCGCGCCCATTTTCTCGGTTCCGTCCGGCAACTATCCTTCATTTGCCTTTCCGCTGACCACCTACCTTGCCAACCCGAATCCCGCAGGATCATCCAGGTTGGTATACAGCATCGATTTCGGAACTTGGACCGACTACGACAGCGCCGCTGGAATCAACATCCCGGCGGACTCCACAATTCAGGCCCAGGCTGTTCCCATCAACACTTCGAAGTGGGACCCTAGCGTGACCGTCGACGAGAGCTACACGAGCTATTTCTCGCAACTGCTGCCTCCTGTCATCGATTTCAGCGCTCCCTACTTCACCAATGACAAAAAAGGTCCGATCGACACCATTTCAGTTACTATTACCAATCCCAACTCGCCGTCGGTCTCGGAATTGATTTACCAGATCGTCCCCATCCCCGGCGGACGGGGTCCCGCAACCGTCTTGCAGACCTATTCTGGTTCGTTCGATGTTTCTAAAGCGGATTATCCGGACGGGTTTGGTGTTCGCTCCTACGCTGCAAGTCTCGTGGACGGCTATGAAGACAGCAGCTTCACGACCAGGTTTGCCACCGACGTCCAGGGCCTTTTTGGCGGCCACCTCGATCTCGACACCTCGACTTCACTTGCACGGGTTAACAACGGCAGCACCGACGCTCACACCCACGACATCACTGGAAAATACGGGGTCAACACCATTAACTTTTTCAACATCCCTGAATCGAAGCAGATTGAGATCGCCGAAGGCATTAAAAATCCAAGCCAACGATTCAAGCTCCTGGTCGTGAACGGAAACCTCTCTCCCGGCTTAAGCGTTCAAATGAATTACACCCAGGGAGGGGTCACCCACAACGTCGATCTCCCCGTTTACAAGTATGACGACGCTGCGATCGAGAATTTACCGGTTTTCTCACTCGGCGGCGTGACCGGAACGAGCAAACTGGAAAAGCTTTCACTTCACATGTCCCAGGATGTCATCCTCCAGGCGGGCGTCATCCCAACCAATACGGGTGATGTGAAGGGCAACATTCTCGGCAAGCAGTATGAGTGGCGAAATGGGTCGCTCACCGTCCAGGCCGTAGCAGTCGATGACTCCGGTCGCGACGCCTTTTCCACCGACAATACCTTGAGCAATGGCAATCACGGTGCGGCTGCCTCGGGGCTACTTTGGGAAGCCGCTCTTTTCTGGCACTGGGACGGAGACTCCTACCATGAACGAGGAAACACATTCACTCCGGGGCAACTCAAGTCCATTCTGAATGAACTCGACGATCCGGAGGCAGCCGAAGCCTATCTCGAAGCGATTCGATACGCCGAAGAGCGGCGTCTCCAGACCGCCGAGGCTGATGCTATCGCTTCGAGGGCTGCTGCCACACGGGCCCGCCAGATCGCTGACGATGCGGAAGCCCTCGCTGCCACTACCCGGATCAAGGCCGATCAGGATGCGGCAATCGCAGCCCCCCTCAAGAAAGTCGCTGACGACTTTAAGAAGATCAGGGACGCTGCCAAGAAAGATGCCAAGGAAGCCCAGGACGCGGCAGACGATGCGGCACTACTGGCAGCCCAGATCGCCGCGGACCCGACGTCGTCCGGCGCGGATATCGCGGCGGCGCAGGCAGCAGCAGATGATGCGGCGGCCGCCGCGCTTACAGCTCAGGCGGCAGCTAATGCAGCCGAGAGTGACTACCAGATCGCGAAGGCCCCTGCCGACGACGCGAAAGATCTCGCCAAAAAATCCGAGGATCAGGCAAAGAAAGCGAAGAAAGACGCCGACAAAGCCAACCAGACAGTATCAGAACTGGAGTTGCAGGCTGAAGACGCCGCTAACCTGTTGGCAGAGTTGCAGCAGAACTACAACGAGCTCTTCGGCAGCAGCAGGAGCAGCGACGACGACGACGACGACGGCGACGACGGCGACGACGACGACGACGACGACGACGACGACGACGACTGATCCGTCCCGCCCCGCGCCTCTCATCGTTCCTCAAATTCCTAGACAAATTGTCTGTCGGAAGCCGCTTCCCACCGTGATGGGACGTCGATTTGCAGCGAAACTATGAGTTTCCGCCCCCAAACGATTCACTTTTTTGGAATTCCTGCTATATTTCTAATTTTTATAAAGTTTTGATGAAAGCATCTCGAGAATTGTCGACCGCTCCCTTTTAAAAACACATTCTCAAGATTCGGCGCGACACACCAGCTGAGACATGTCCAATTCCCCATGGTTCCCTGACGAGAATCCCGATGCCCGGAGCAATCCCGAAGGCAGCGGGAATGCCGTCACCCCCCAGCCTCCAGGTGCTCTTGGTCCTGTTCAATCGCCGGTCACCTACGTCCAGGGTGCGCCTGCCTCTTCTTCGCCGGAACTGATGGTCGATCCTCTGATTGACCGCTTTGACCTCGTTTACCTGCTGAAGAAAAATTTCTTCCGTCTCGCTTTGGCTCCCGTTATCTGCGCGGCCCTTGGAATCTTTCTTTACCTGCAACAGGAGAAACTCTATGAGAGCTCTGCCCTGCTCATGGTGGACTCCAGTCTCAACCAACTGCTCCAGTTTGAATCAACGGACTCCAGCTCTGACCACATCCAGGAATCACTCAAATCACTCGAGGTAGCTGTTGTCGCTGACTCCGTCGTTCTCAGGGTGGTCAACCGACTGGACTTGAAGAACGCCCCGGGGTTCCTTCCTGCCGACCTCGGCAATCCAGCCAGTCTGCCGGATACAGAACTGCTTCACTTTCTCCGTCAGAATCGCATTCAGGCCACGCTCCAGCCGGAAACCCGGCTCATTAGAATTGCTGTTTCCGACCCGCAACCGAAACGGGCCCGCCAAATCACTGAAGCATTTGTCGATGAGTTCGAAGGCTTTCTCGCGGATCAACGAAAAGACGAAGCACTCAAGGCCAAGGAAAGCATCGAGAAACAGGTCGAAAAGGCTAAAACCGCCGCCCTTGCCAGTGAGGCCAGTCTCAGAGAGTATCGGGAACAGAACCCCGACTTCCCGATGGAGCAGGATCACACCCTTTTTTCCAGCCGACTCACACAACTCGGCGAAGATCTCAACACGGCCGTACGTGAGCGCGTCGAAATGGAAAGCACCCTCGAGTCCGTCAAGGACATCGATCCGAAAACGAATCCGATCGACATCATCGAGATCGCTGACTACCAGACTGTTTCCCACGTATCATCGCTCCTCTCTGCTCTGAGCAGTTCGAAGTCGCGCCTCGCCGTAGCTGCCCAACGCTTCCCGGAAGGCAGCCCCTCCTACCTCGCTGCCAAAGCAGAGGTCGACCGGAACAACGAATTGATCCAGGAGCAGGCGGCAGACATCAAGAAAACACTCCAGTCCAGATACGAAGCTTCCCTCAAGCGAGAGCAGTTGATTGAAACTGAGTTGGCTGGCCTGCAGACCAAGTTCGTTGAGATGAAATCAAAGAGCTCCGAATTCCGCGCGCTCCAAACCGAGGCCGAAAACAAGTGGCAGATCTATCAGGACCTACAGAAACGGCTCGGTTCGACCATCATGTCCACGGAACTTCCAGGAAACATCGCCACGGTCGTATCCGAGCCCCTCACCCCTTTTACGGACTCCCGCCCCCCTGCTGTTCTTTTCGTTGCCGTGGGACTTGTCCTCGGTTGCGTCATCAGCGGCGGATGGGTGCTGTTTAAAATTCTTTCCGGACTTCCCTTTACAGACTCACGTCAGCTGGAAGACCGTCTCGGACTGCCCGTGATCGCCGATTGGACCAAGGAAGCCGAATCCGCACCGGGAACCCCGACACCAGCCCTGTTGCAAACCATGACCAGCAACCGGGCCAAGACGATTCAGGTCAGTGCCCCGGGCCTCAACGGTCAGGGCGCTTCTGTCGCCGAAAGCCTCGCCCAGTTCGCCGCCGCAAACGGAAGAAAGACTCTGCTGCTCCTCGTCGAACCCGGCGCCCAGCAGGCTAACATTGCACCAACGGCCGTTAACGATCTTCATCGCCTCGCTATCCGTCCCGAAAACGTGATGGATGAAAAAGCTTTTCCCGAAGCTCTTTCACGATTCCGTCAGCTCTACGACAAGATCGTGATCGAAGCTGGAGCCGTTAACGCCCCCGCCACGGTAAACTGGATTTCTCATTTTTCTGACCAGGACGTCGTCATTGTCGGGCGCGGGGCTATCTCCAAGAGCGAAATCGCCTCCCGAGTTCGTAGCCTTTACCGCCCCGATGCGGCTCCCGTTGCCCTCATGCTGGTAAACCCTCAGTCCTCCAAGAAGAAATCGAAGCAGCAGCCTGCGACACCGCCTGTTCCTCCAGGCCCGCTTCGACCAACTATCCAAGGACAAAAGCAATAGACACACCGCAGCCTTCCGCCCGTCGGGCACCTCATGCAGTCATTGACACCCAGTCGATTCCTTTTTGCCATCGCTCGCGGCGATGCGTTCGGGGGTTCTTCGTTGCATGTTATGGACATGGCGGAGCGGCTTGAGGGGGAAGGTCACACCGTCCGTATCCTGGTTGGTGGCACCGAGGACATGGAAGTCCCCCGAAGATTTGCTGCCCGCAACCTGGACTTCGTCTGCATTCCCAATCTCAATCGTGAAGTCCACCTGATCAACGATCTGAAGGCAGCCGCCACCATCCGGCGCGAATTCAATCGTTTCCATCCTGACCTGGTATCACTGCACTCCTCCAAGGCCGGCGCTGTAGGGCGCATCGCCCTTCTCGGCAAATCCGTGCCTCAACTCTATACCCCACACTGTTGGGCGTTTGTGGCAGGCTTCCCCCGCGCCGGAATCTATCGCCTCCTTGAAAAATGCCTCGCTCCGCTAAGCACACGCATAGTCGCTGTATCGGAGGACGAACGCCAATTTGCCCTGAAAAACGGTGTCGGGAATGCCAACCAGATTATCACGATTCACAACGGTGTTCGCGATAGCTCAGAGGGATCCACCCCGTCACCGCTGCAGGAGGGCGCACCGGTGCGCATCATCATGGTGGGTCGATTCGAGGGGCAGAAAAACCAGGCACTCCTCCTTCGTGCCCTGTCAAAAGTCGAAAAGGATAAATGGGCACTGACCTTCATTGGCGAGGGTCCTCTTCTCGCCGACTGCAAGGCATTGGCCAGCGATTTGAATATTTCTGATCGCGTAGATTTCGCCGGCTATTCCAACCAGGTTCCTCAGGAAATCAAGAAGGCCAACCTCTTCGCTCTCATCACTAACTGGGAAGGATTCCCTCGCAGTATTCTCGAAGCAATGTCGATGTCGCTGCCCGTTCTCACTTCCGATGTGGGAGGATGCCGTGAATCGGTAACGAACGATATTAACGGACGCATCGTTGATCCGAACAGTGAAGACGACCTGATCGAGGCATTGGAGTTTCTTCTTTCCGACCCCGACCGGCTCTCCGGGATGGGCGCGGAAAGTCGCGCCAGATTCGAACGGGAATTCACCTTTGATGCGATGGCAGGAAAATACCTGAGGCTCTATCAAACACTGATCGGAGCCCCGGAGTCGGCCAATTCATCCGCAAAATTCGGACCGGATTCGCTGCACTGCTCCTAGCTTTCAAGGAGCTCTTTTAATCCTTCACCAATCGATACCTCAGCTTCGAACCCAAAGGCCTCTTTTGCCCGGGTCGGATCCCCAAGCGAGTCCCGTATGTCGCCCGCCCTTTCCGGACCAAATTCAGCATCCTGAGCCTTAGGAAAATGCAAACGAAGCTCGTTGAAGACATCGATCACAGACGTAGATCTTCCCGTGCAGAGATTGTAATCGCCCGAAGCCACATCCTCGCAGGTAGCCGCCATGCAGATGCCGGAAACGACATCGTGAACCGATATAAAGTCCCGGGTTTGCCAACCGTCGCCGAAGATGGTGATCGGCTCGCCCTTGCGCAGGCGATTGACGAAAATCGAGAGGACACCGGAATAAGGTGACGACGGATCCTGACGCGGCCCATAGACGTTGAAAAAACGGAGCGCAACTGCGTTTAATCCATACGATCGAACGTAACCGGCCAGCAATTGCTCGGACAATCCCTTCGCCGATCCGTAGAGATTGATTGGCTTTCGGGCACTTTTTTCGCTCAGCGGAAGGTCCTCACTCGCGCCGTAAACCGCCGCCGATGATGCGAAGACAACACGGCCAATTCCAAACTTTCGCGCGGCCTCTGCCACCAATTGGGTCGCGTGAAGGTTGAGCCGGTAATTCAGCATGGGCTCTTTTTCACCTCTTTCCACACTCACCAGACCGGCCAGATGAACGATGACATCAGGACGGGTTCTTTGAACAAGGATCTCGAAGAAATTCGACTCGGTGATGTCACAGTTCGCGAACTCAAAAAGCTTGTGTTTTCGGGCACCCATAAGATTCTCCTCGCTTCCCGTGCTCAGATCATCCACACCTACCACCTCATGGCCGGAACTGAGCAAGCGATCCACCACGTGACTGCCGATGAAGCCGGCCGCCCCTGTCACCATAATGACCTTCTGATTCATGAAGTTTTATTCCTGACGCCGGAAATGACGCTCTATCAAAATAACATTTTTTGTAAAAAATAACATCCCAAGTTCTTTGGGTACTGGGTGAATTCATCGATGCCTCCTCTGCAGCGTCTGGATTCGCTAGCCCCACACTACCTTTAATGAATCTTTTAATTATAATAATTTGAGCTATACTGCCACCTTGCAGCGGGCGACTTTATCCACGCAACAAACGACTCATGGAGACCCCAGACTCCGAAGCCCCCAAAAAAAATGATCCGGAACCGACGAGTCCGGGCGGTTCCCTCGGCGATGGCGGAAAACCCGAAGTCAGCACGGTGCGGACGGTTGCCAAAAATCTTCGAAAATTGATTCAGCGCCCTCCCGTCGGGAAAGCCAATCTCGGTGATCTGCGTTCTACCACTCCTTTCAGCCGTGCCTGGGGATTCCATCGTGGAGAGCCGATTGATCGCTACTACATCGAGAAATTCATGTCCGAACACCGCGATTCGATTGCGGGAGCCTGCCTGGAGATCGGGGACACCCGCTACATCGATCAGTTCAAAAACGACGCGATCCAGTCAATCGATGTCCTGCACTGCGCAGAAGGCTATCCTTCCGTCACGATCGTAGGCGACCTCGTCGATGCGCCGCACATCGAGGCAGATCAGTTTGACTGCATCATTTGCACCCAGACTTTGCAGTATGTCAGTAATCCATTGGCTGCGGTCGAAACGATGAGGCGTATTCTCCGCCCCGGCGGCGTTATCCTGATCACGGTTCCGTGCATCAGCCAACGCGACCAGGATGCCGGAAGCGACTGGGTAGACAAATGGCGCTTTACCACAGCCGGAATGCAGGATCTTCTCTCTGGATGCTTTGATGTCGGGGATAAAGTCAATATCGGCAGCTACGGGAATGTTCTCTCCGCTGTCGCTTTTCTTCACGGAATGTCCCACGACGAATTTACCCAGGAGGAACTCGAAACTCACGATGATATGTTTGAGCTGATCGTGACAGCAACGGTTCGGAAAACCTGATGCTGCGACATTGGTGTAAATCTTCCATGAGTCATGAAAGACCTAGCGGTACTCATCCCTTCCTACAACGATACACCGTCTCTTCTCAAGACGCTGGAGTCGATCGTTGAAGATGACAACGCTTTCACGGTAGTCATCGTTGATGACGGCAGTAAAGAACCCGTCCAGATCGACTCTTCAGATTACCCCTTCAGCATTCACGTCATTACTCAACCGGAGAACGGAGGCATTGTGAAAGCCCTCAATACGGGCCTCTCATACATTCGTTCACTGGACTTCAACTACGTTGCCCGCCTCGATGCTGCCGACCTGCAGCGCCCCCAACGCCTCGGCATCCAGTATCAATATCTGCTCGAGAACCCCTCTGTCTCCATGGTGGGTAGTAACGCAGTCTTTCTCGACGAAGACACCAACGAAGAGGTTTTCACGACTAACCTTCCGCTGACACCTTCGGAAACTCGGCGCTGGATGGTGTTTCGAAACTGCTTCATTCACCCGACTGTCATGTTGAGGACCGGAGTTCTCGACAAGGCCGGCGTTTACGATCCTCACTACCGGCATATTGAAGACTACGTTCTCTTCACCCGCATCGTTGAAAACTCCGATGCCGCCAACATCGATACCCCCCTGGTCGACTGCTATATCAGACAGGGAGGCATCAGCCTCAAGAATCAGCGAAGCCAGCTCATCGCCGGCCTGAAATTCAAGGTAGCGCACCCGAAGCCACTGGATCCTCTCTGGTATGCCTTCCTTCTCAAACGAACTTCCTATCTCATTATTCCTCCGCGCATGAGAAATCCGCTCAAACGTTGGTTCGGGTTTGTGAAATCGGACGAAGAAAAATCTCAAACGGTTCGAAGTCGCCCTCGGGAATCGCAAAGCTGATTGCCTGTCTCAGTCTCCCTATCACGATGCGATTAAAAAAGAAAATCAACGATGGTATCAACTGGCTGGGCAGTCGCCTGTCAGAACGAAATGCCGTGTTGCTTTATCACCGCGTCGACCGCAAGGAGCATGATCATTTCAACCTGTGCGTCACTCCTGAAAATTTCGAGGAACAGATGTCGGTTCTCGCGGAAACCGGGTCCGTCATTCCCCTCAGCGAGATGGTGGAGAAACGGTTATCCGGTCAACTCGAAACTGGGGAAATCAGCATTACTTTCGACGACGGCTACATCGACGTTCTCGAAAACGCCCTGCCGATCCTCGAAAAATACAACCTTCCGGCCACGCTCTTTGTCACTACCGGCAACCTTGGCCAAGCATTCTGGTGGGATACTCTTGCCGCGATCGTGAGGCAGCCGGAGACCCTGCCCCATCAACTTTCTGTCGAAACAGTTAGTGGCGAATCCGTTTACATATCCATCCTGGGAAGGTCACGGGACTCTATCTTTGACGCACTTTACCAGTTACTCAGAACCCAACAACCCGCTCATCGACTCAATGCGCTGGATTCTCTGAGGAAGGCAGTATGCCCGGAAACTGATCTGGTCATTCCGCGCGCCGCCACGAAAAAGGAACTGACCGTGGCTTCACACTCCTCATCGCTTTTTCTAGAAGCCCATACAGTCACTCATTCCCGATTATCGGCCCTCAACTACGAGGACCAACTTCAGGAAATCTGCGAATCCATTGACCATGTTTCGCGCCTCTCCTCCAGGTCGGTGACGTCGTTAAGTTATCCCTTCGGCTTGAAGAACCGGGACTACAATGACGATACAATTAGGGCAGTAGAGGCTTCCGGTCTCAAGCATGCCTTCGCCGCTGACCTCGGCGTCGTTACCCCACAGTCTCCAGCCTTTGCCATTCCTCGAATCTGGGCGCACAACCACCCGGGTTCCCGTTTCAAACGCCAGATGAAACTCTGGCTCGGGCAGCTCCCCTCGTCTCAGTTACCGCTTTCCGCCTGACAATGTCACAACCCGACTCCAAAATCGTCCTCACGAGACCTCTACTGGATCCACGTAATTGACGGCTTTTTTCCATCATCGGCTGCCTTGTCTTCCTGGGTCTCAAAGCCATCCCCGTCCATGGAGACGACTCGTCACCCTTGCGCTGGTTTGATATCGACCGTTAGCTCAACATCACCACCCTCTTCTCCTGCAGTCTGTTATTCGCTGCGGGTGGACTGACGTGGCTTTACGCGAGGCGCCTCGACAAGGGGCAGACTATGATCAAGTTCCTTGGCGCCTTTTTCATCTTCATGGGTTTTGACGAGGGGCTCAAAATCGATGAAACCGCCGAGAAGATCACCGACATCGACTGGCAACTGCTCTACCTGCCGCTGATTTCTCGCCGGGGGAATCGGCTGGCTCATGATCTGGTGGCGCAACCCCGGCCTGCCGCGACTACTCTGGCCCATCGGTGCGGCAGCTTGGGTGGCCTCCCAGCTACTCGAGGCCTGTCAGTGGGGCTGGTGGTGGACTCCCGACGAAGCCATCGATTCCTACTCCTCTCTCATGGTGACCGAGGAAACGCTCGAGATGCTTGGCTCGACTTTCTTCATTCTCGCCCTGTTCAAGATCAATTGGCCAAAAGGCCTTATGCTTCCCCGCCAGCGCGGGAATCGGAGGGCGCAGCTTCTTCCTACGCCGCAATCGGAGCGCCGTTGCCAACGCGCATTGAAGTCCTCCGAATCGGCTCCAACATCCGCCCGGCCAGATAGGTGACCCAGAGAAATCCCACCGTAGATGGCCCGAAACAATCGCTCATCTGATTACAGATCACGTAGTTGGTGGCCGAAACGTAACAGGCCAGCACCCTGACATCCGTCTCCCCTCCCATCCCCAAAACCACGTAACTTCCTTTGACAATAGTCCTGGCAACAATGGACAGGCACAACAGGGCAATCAAAGCAGCACCAAAAATCCCAATGCCCTTGAAGTAATCGAGCACCAGGTTATGCGAATGTGAGATCCCATGCACTTTCTCACCCGCGCCGGTTCCAATGAGCCAATGCCGCTTGCCCTGGGCCAACGCTTCATCCCACAAAAGTTTCCGCGACTCCACCGACTGGTAGTTCGCCACGCCGCCCTCGATAATGCTTCTCAATTTTTCCGCGATGGTCGGATTAATCAACTCCGCTAACGGCAAACCAAAAAACCAGAGGAAAACGCTCATCGTGGCGATTCCCACGACCACGAATGATATCTTGATAAAACTGCGGGTTCTCAAGGCTAGCAACGCATACAATAGAAGCCCCGTTGAGAAACTCACCCCGAGCACGAATTTCGATCCTGCCCTGAATGTCGTGAAGGCCAGCAACAGGAGCAACAAGGTCCAGATCACTTTCTTCTTCATCGTTTTTGCCAGAGCAAACTCGACGACGACCAACGGCACAATCGTTCCCAAAGCGATGGAATGCTGAATCGAATTCTCAAACATCCCGCGAATGCGATAACTGACGGTCATGTATTCACCAATCGGAGGTATCACCAGAGCCAGCAAACCGGGAATCACACTGAACAGGAAAGCTGCCCCGATCATCATCCGGGGGACCTGTTCGAGGCGCCCCGGGGAGAGATACTTCATCACCACGAGGTGGAAAAATATGACCAGCGGAAGCACCGAGGGGAAGATGATGCGGAAACTGCGGATCGGTTCATCATGATTGATGATGGAGAGAAAACTGAGGACGACAATGATGCCGAGGAGAATGAACTCCACGCCAACCTTTCTCAGTTGCTGCAGGAAATAGACCCTCGGAATTCTCAGAGTCAGTAATCCGATGACCAGTAGTGCCGGAGCCATCAAGGTCAGGGAAAATGTGTCGCCCAAAGCCATCGGCCGCACCATCCAGAGGCTGGCGATGTAGGCAACAATCGGCCCAACGAGAAGAAGCGAAATCGCTTTCGTTATCCTTCGGTCAGCGTCGGATAGACCGGGAATTCCGGCAGATGGAAGCTCACCCTGATTCATTCTTCAGCGGCATCGGGATCAATCCCTCTTTTCACATCGTAGCACGAAAGAATCAGGTAGACCAGGTGCTCCAGAATCACACACGCGCCCATGACACAGGCGAATCCGAGAGCTCCAAATCGGGGCACCACAAAAACCGCCGCGACACTGGCCACGAGGCAATGGGCAATACCAACGAAAGCCATCTCCTTCATCTTCCCCACCATCAAGATCAATTGTACTGACGGCCCAATCATCAGGATCATCATCGCAAACACCATGAAAACCCGCAAGCCGTCCGCGCCCCGTTCGAACCCCTCGCCAAACATACTCATCACAAGGGGCGCCATGACTAACACCCCAATACAGGGGAGCCCCAGGATCATGAGAGCGCGGAACATCGACAAACGGTAAAGACGAAACAATTCGGTCCGGTCATTTTTGTGAGCCGCCCGGGAAAGACCCGGCATCTGAAGCGAATAGATCGCGTTTCCAAGCACGCCGAAAAGCACAAAGATGCGCATCCCCGTCGTCAAAAGAGAAATCTCTTCACTGCTGTGCGTTCGTTCGAGGATGAGGAGAGGCACCAGGAATGAAGCAGATCCGAAAACGGTATTCAGAAAGATGGGAAACCCCTCTTTCATATTCCCTTTGATCTCTGTAACTGTCGGAATCTTAAGCGGAACCCCCAGACCCCGGAACCCCGGTCCTATCAGGGCACCAAAGCCCGCCACAGCAAAAGCCAGTGAATACGACATCACAGCCGCCTCAGGAGTCAGACGGGTCCAGCAGACCAAAACCGAGAGTAACAGGATCGTGGTCGGCAGAGTGTGACGATAAATCACCGCCATGACCGGCTTCCCCAATCCCGTCATCGCTTCGGAGTTGATCATGCTCAGCGTGACTCCACTGACACTGGCTGTGAGGATGAGCCACCAGCCCACTCCGTCCATTACCTTCGATCCACTGAGCTCTGAATAGACAAACAATCCGAGGGCACCAATCCAGGCGATCATCAATCCCGTCGAACGCAACGGAGCGAGGAATGCAGTAATCGCGGCCTTACCTTTGCTTTCGACACGCGGCAACTCTCGAACAGCCAGCTTATCCAGCCCAAAGGCTGCGCTCTGACCGGTTTCCAACATCAGGGCAGTCCAGAAAAAATAGATGCCTGCCGCCTCGACCCCCAGCAAACGGGCAATCAAGACAGTCACCAGCAACTGCATGAAAGACCCGGCCA
>JABSSQ010000111.1 GCA_013213905.1 Verrucomicrobiales bacterium
ACAACAATGACCGTGTGAATCGGTCATTCTATGCGGTTTGGCACCGCCTTCTTCGTTTCGATTGCCGTTTCTGTCAAACAGGCTTCGCCTCAAGCCGCTGAATGCCGCGCCAGAATTGGCCGGGCTCCAGAAGGACCGGTTTCTCAATTTGTGCAGCCTCGATACAGAAATAGTTTTTCCATCCGTCCGCGGGTAAATCGCCAATTCCGTGTTCCGGACCGGGGTTCCAGGTAACGGTATCTGTGAACCCTTCTAATTCAGAGCTGACCTGATGGTGCTGGTCTTGAAGGTGTGCTGCGAATTCACCGGTTCGAAAGTAGGCGCGATCGATTTCCTCCCCCGGAGTCAATGGTGACGAGTCTGCGGTGAGAATGTTCCGTGTGGCCTGGTCCTGATACGATTGTCCTTCCAGTCCGCTAACCTGTGCCGACTCAAAGTCGAAGAGGCGCAGGTAAGTGTGCAGGGCGGCCTGAAACTCGATCGGTTCAGCTCCTGGGTTGGCGACGGTAAGTTCGACTTCCAGGGTGGTGTCCGTTAATGAGGGGCGCAAAGACAGCTCGAAGGGGTGAGGCCAATCGGAGAGCGTTTCCGAGGTAGCAGAAAGGTGCATAGCCCCGGCGGCTTCATCGAATTGCCAGTCTACCTTCCGCGCAAATCCATGTCTCCCGAAGGGGCCGTGATCACTGAATTGAGGAAAGATCATCGGGATGCCCCCTCGAATGGCTGAACCTGTTTTGAATGCGGACTCAGGGCTCAGGTAGAGTTGTTCGATGCCGTCAGCCGTTTTCCACGAAGTGATGGTTCCACCGTGACAGGACAGACTCACAGAGGCGCCACTTTCGTGGGTGATATTGTGCAGGGTAGTTTCTGTCTGGGAGACGGGTTGAGACATGATCGACTGATAGAGTGGGTGCAGAAAGATTCAAAGGAGATGCGGCTGAATTCGCATGAGTATTATTTTGCCCCGGAATCAATGCGGCTCATCAGCGTGAGATGACTCGTCCACAGGAAGAGTCAGCCATGATGGCAGTGGGTTCTTATCGTCAGATTGATAGCACACTTGGTCCAGCCACAAGCCCCGGGCAGGAGCGGTCGGGCCAACTTGAGCGCGATTGCCTGATTCGAGAATCGCCAGCATGTCTTCAGGAGGGCGCCGGCCTTCACCGATTTGTATGAGCGTTCCGGCGATGCTCCTCATCATGTGCATGAGAAATCCGCTTCCTGTAATCTGAATGCGCCAGAGGTCATGCGCGATTGAGCCGGGAGAAAAGGGGATGGACTCACGAGTCACGCGGGCATTGAAAATGGTTCTGATCGTGGAACTCACGTTGGCCCTGGAACTGCCAAAAGGCTGAAAATCGTGTTCGCCGATCAGATGTTGCAAGGCTAGATGCATTTGATCTCCATTCAGCGGGTGCCGAATCCAGGTCGTCCCGAAGCGGAGGTGAGGAAGTTCGGAAGGCCCGTGTTGAAGGTAGTAGCTGTATTGCTTGGAACTCGCTTGGCGGGCTGAGAACGAGTCAGGAACCTCAGCCAGTCGATTCACCTGTACGCCGGGCGGGAGTTTCTGGTTGAGGGACAGCAGGAAGTGTTCCGGTGATGGCTGGCGATTGCTGAGGGTGAAATGAGCGACCTGACCGTTGGCATGAACACCGGCATCGGTGCGACCGCTTGCCACTGCCGTGGCGGTTTCGCCAGTCGCTTCGAGAAGAGCCTGATTCACAACCCCTTCGATGCCGGGTTTGGGATTCTCGTGTTTGCCGGTGCCCGACTGGTTCTGCCATCCGCAGAAGTCAGTGCCATCGTAGGCGAGAAGCATGGCGTAGCGGGGCATGAGCAATTGAGTCGGGCGCGGAGAAAACTGAGCATGACAGTTCTGATTTTCGGAGGCGATTGTATAGTCAAAATATTAAATTCGTTTTCACTCTCTTCGCTGTTACCACGCTTCTCCTGGTTTCGGTTTTTTCCTCTTCCTGTGCGATCGTCGCGGGTCTCGGAGGGGACATGCAGTCACTCGGAGAAGCGCTCGAGAACGCGGCGAGCTGATCTGCCGCAATCGTGGGGGTTTCTCCCATCGATAGAAAAGGGTAAAGAGTTCAGATGAAGCGTTTCTCACTGCTCCTCTTTTGTTTGGTTCTTCCTTGTAGCTATAACCTCGCCAATGAAGGGGAGTTGATCGTTTCCGATGATTTCGAGCGTTCGGAATCGCAGGAATTGAAGGATGAACCGGGTAAAAACTGGGAGACCAACAGTGCTTCCCGCGCCGGAGGAAACAAGCAGGTCGATCTCAAGGATGGCGCCATGTACATCTTCATTCACGAAACGGCTGATCACGGCGTTTCGGTGAAGCATCCGGCAGAGTTTACAAACGGCACGGTGAGCCTGCGCTTTATGCTGGAAGACCCGAAGGATGAACTCGGATTAAATTTCGCTGACCTCCAGTACAAGGCAGTTCATGCCGGGCATCTTTTCGCCGTTCGAATGAATCCGACGTCGCTGACCATCCAGGATTTGAAAACCGGCCGCATGGACAAAAAGATGCGCGAGGCCCGCCAGAACGGCACCGTTACCCCGGAACAGAACAAGCTGGTCAAGACCAAGGAGAAGTCTTTTCCCGCCGAGATATCAGTCGGTGAATGGCACCATGTGAAAGTCCAGGTGGACGGCGATGTCCTCAAAGTCTCGATCGACGAAGAGGAAATTGCATCGTTTCAATCCGAGGGAATGGCGCATCCTACCAAGCGGTATCTTCGCCTCGCCGTGAAACGGAATGCTGTGGTCGACGATTTGAAGATCTGGAAGCGCTAGATCAGGTGCTACGCTTTCAGGGTTAAGATAGCGAGTTCGGGCGCGCAGAGGAAGCGGGTCGGGATGGTCATCGTTCCGATACCGCGAGTGACAAAGAGAGAGCCGTCTCCCTGTTGGTAGTGTCCGTAGGGATACTTGCGACCATATTGCGGCAGTAGAATAGGGCCGATCGCCGGGGCGCAAACCTGGCCGCCGTGAGTGTGCCCGGACATCTGGAGAATGATACGAGGATCGTTGTAAGTATCGAAGGTGTCCGGTTCGTGCCAGCCTGTGATGACGGGTTTGTCAGGGTGGGTTGGCTTGAGGGTGACTTCGAGGTTTGGGCGCCCACCCCAACAACTGTCGATGCCGGAAATGATGAAGTTGTCGTATTCGACCGCTTCATTGATGAGGAGACGAACTCCGGCATCTTCGGATAAAGCAAAGAGACTGTTGTGGAGATGCCAGCGATCGTGGTTGCCAAGAACAGCGAAGGTGCCAATGCCGGGGCGGAGATGGCGTAGCTCGTTGAAAAGAGGTTCCAGGGCGGCGCGGTCGTCGGAGATGTAGTCTCCGGCGAGCATGACCAGATCAACCTGCTCATCGTTGACGGTCTGGACCGCCCGCGCGATGAAAGCGTTGTCTCCAAAGTCGTCGTGGTGGAAGTCGGACATGAGGGCGATCTTGAGACCATCGAGAGAGCCGAATTCGGGCTTGAGAGGGATATCGGCCCGGGTCACATCGATGAGATGTTTTTCGATGAGGCTGCCGTAGCCGAAGCAGGCCAGGGGAGTGCCGAAAAAGATTGATCGAAGGATCCAGTCTCTGCGGGAGGATTTTATCATGATCTCACCCTTCACTACCAATGTGAAAGGAATATGAAGATAGCACGAACTCTTCGTGAATTGAGCCGGCGAAGTGAGCGATAGCTCGCGGGGCCTTCAGCTCTCAACTTCGAAACCCACTTCGTCGCAGATGGCCTGCATGCGTTCGAGGCCGACTTTTGCCGTTTCCAGGGGATTCTTGGCCCACCATTCAGCATTGAAGAGTTCCAGGCTGATCCACTTGTCGTAGCCTTTGTCCTTGAGGACGGTGAGCTCGGCTTTGAGATCAATGATGCCGTCACCGACCATGACCCGGTGACTGTCGTTTTGCTCGCCGCTGGGAATTCCTGCGGGAGCATCGTTGATATGATAATGACTGATGCGCTCGAGTGGAATGTCGCGGATATCGTCGAGCGTGGTCTTATTGTTCCAGTTGTGGAAGGCGTCGAGAATAGTTACGGGGTGACAATCAGGGGCGTTGGTTCGATCCAGAACCGTGACAGCATCGGAAAGGTTGTTGAGGCTCTTGAAGAAACTGATGTATTCCATCACGGCCTGAACGCCGGTTTCCCGACCGATCTGGAGCAGCTCGCTGTAGCCTTCGTGGAGATGGTCGAATCCCGGTTGAGCCACCGGCGGAGTGCAGATCATCAAAGGAGCACCGAACCTGGACGCCAGTTCAAAGCGGCGGCGCGCTTCTTCCATAGCGACCTTGTAGTCGAGTCCGCTGACGTCACCCCATCCTCGGACAGCGATAAACGCGGGGATAGCGAGCCCGTGATCAGCGAGCGCCTTCTCGACGTCACGCACTTCGCCGCCTCGACCGATGTATTCGTAAATTTCGACGGCCCAGAGTTCGATGCCGCTGTAACCTGCTTCACCGGCGACGCGAATTTTTTCGAGAAGCGGAGTCGGCTTGATCGTTGAAGCATTGAGCGAGAGACGCATCAGCCGAGGATTTCATTAACTCGTTCCATCGGCAGGAAGTGCCCAACCAGCGGCTGGCAAAGATCAGGCTGGCTCTGTTGCCAATTGGCGAAGATGCCTTCGTCAGTGACCAGGGTGGCGATGTAGCGAGAGCATCCGGTGCCGTGAGGCGAAACGAAAAGCGGAGCTTCAACGGAAATGCTTTCGATCTGTGTCAGGTCGCTGTCGTCACCAACAGCGATGCCGCCGATTTCCTCGCACGACCATCCGCGGGGTCGGGAGACGGCGGTGGGGTTTTCATCAAGTTGACGCAGGCTTTCGCAGCTGTCGTAGAAGTAGAGCGAAAGATCCGGGCCGGCGGCAAACGATCCGACCTTGGGAATGGCGAGGCGCTCGGTGGCGCGGGCAGCGGCGATGTCCCAGACCGGGCCACGTCGAAGCAAATCATTGGAGACCTTCTCGTAGGTGTCGGAGCCTGCCTTGCGCAGCAGAGCGGCAGTGCCGCTGCTGGACCAGGTAAACGGGTGAGTGCAGTAACCCAGAACCAGATCGCCGTTGGGCAGGTCGAAGACCCAGGGGTCTTTGCAGTGAAGGCGTCCGGGATCATCCGTTCCGAAAGGGATGATCTCCTCGATGTTGTCAGGGCTGAGGTTTTCCACCTTGTCAGCGTGGATGCGATCGATGCTCCAGACACCGGCACCGGGCTTCTGATAACTGGCGAGGCGCTCGGGATACTTGGCGTCCTTTTCCGTTGAGATGAACAGTTCAATACCATCATCGGTGAGGTGCAGAGCGACACCCTCGATCGAAACAATCCCCATGCCGCTGTGGGCAAGATCGGCTTTGGTAAAGGAAACGATCTTCTCAAACTCGCTCTGCACATCCGGTGCCCGGAAGATCGCGAGTTCAAGTCCGCGAGCTCCTGCGCCGACCCCGGTGCGGGAATCGCCATAGTTGCGGTAACGTCCCGCAATGAGAATCGATCCGTCGCGGTCTTCGATCACGTTGCCGCCTCCAAACCAGAAGCCGGTGCTCCGGTCCTGGGGTTCCACCAGAGTACGGGCATTCTCCTGGTCAATGAGCTCGGTGGCGAGTTGAGTGAGCCGTTGCTTCTGATCGTCCGTTGTCATGCTGCGAAATCAGCGGGGGTTAGTGAGTCGTAAACGGTGAAGTGGCTAGGCGCCTCTTCGTGAAACGAAGTCAAAGAGGACTCGTTCCAGCGGTTCATCTGTCGGAACTAATTGGTGGTTGACTCCGTGGCGTCCTGCAAGGTGTATGACAGACTCCTGGTGAGCATTAAGTCTCTCGAGATAGCTGGCTCGGGCGATGTCCGGGTCGATGAACAAATCCTTTCCGGTCTCGGTATCCCGGTAGTGGGTGGCTTTGTCGAAATTGAAATCCAGTTCGCGTCGATCCATGATCTGGAAAATGGCGAGATCGTGACCGCCGGCGGCAAGGTATCCGATCTGCTTCTCCAGCTCCTCAAGAGGAGCCAGTAGATCGGACATCAGGATGATGAGGCTGCGTTTGCGAATGAGTTGGTGCAGGCCTTTCATTGCGGCACCGAGATCGGTGCCTTCTCCGGCCGGTGCTTTCTCCAACTGGAGCATCAGTCTTCGCAACTGTCCGGGGCGATTACGGGCGGGGATGTGCTGATCAACTTTCTGGTCAAAAGTGGTCAAGCCTACCGCGTCGTTCTGCCCCATGAGGAAATAGGCGAGTGTGGCGGCAAAAGTGGCGGCGTATTCCTGTTTCGTGTAGCCGGCTGAGCCATAGGTCATGGACTGGCTGCGATCGAGCAGGAGGTGAGCGCGCAGGTTGGTCTCGTCTTCGAATTTCTTGATGAAGGCTCGGTCACTGCGCGCCATCACTTTCCAGTCGAGGAAGCGCGGATCATCGCCGCGGGCGTAGGGGCGGTATTCGCTGAACTCGACCGAAAAGCCATGATAGGGCGAGCGATGAAGCCCTTTCCAGAAACCTTCCATGACCATGCGGGCACGAAGTTCCAACGACTTCACCCGCATCAGCGCGGCGGGATCGATGTAGTTGGCGGTCATCTCGGTAGTCAGTGATCGGTGTTCGGTAGTCAGTGGCACTGAATACTGACCACTGATAACTGAATACTGTAGCGGGCTAGGCCCGCTCGGGGGTCATGTCGATCAGCTTATCGATGACCTGATCAATCGTGATCCCTTCGGCTTCGGCGCGATAGTTGGTCAGGATGCGGTGACGAAGCACCGGGCCAGCCATGGCGCGAATGTCGTCGTAGGTGACGTGGGCGCGACCATCGAGCAGGGCCTTGGTCTTGGCTCCGAGAACGAGGTTCTGCCCGGCGCGGGTGCCGGCTCCCCAGTTGACCCATTCGTTGATGTAGTCGCTGGTGTTGTCCTGGCCGGGGCGGGAGTTGGCGGCAATGCGAACCGCATAGCGGATGACCTCTTCGGCGATGGGAACGCGTCGAACGACATCGTGGCATTTCTGAAGATCGTCGCCGCTGAAGATCGATTCGACTTCTTCAGCGCCGGAACCGGTGGTCTGGGAAACCACGGCGACTTCCTCGTCTTCGGAGAGGTAGTCGATCACAATATTGAACATGAAACGGTCAAGCTGCGCTTCCGGCAGGGGATAGGTGCCTTCCATTTCAATGGGGTTCTGCGTCGCGAGGACGAAGAAGGGCTTTTCCAGTTCCATGGTCTGGCCGGCGGCGGAAACCTGCTTTTCCTGCATGGCTTCGAGCAGAGCCGCCTGAGTCTTGGGCGGGGTCCGGTTGATCTCGTCAGCTAGGATGAGGTTGGCAAAGATCGGCCCGCGATTGAAAACGAGCTCGCGGTGGCCTTCGGAGGTTTCTTCAAGAATCTCCGTGCCGGTAATATCCGAGGGCATCAGATCCGGAGTGAACTGAATCCGGTTGAAAGAGAGATCGAATACCTTGGCGAGGGTGCTGACGAGAAGAGTTTTCGCCAGGCCCGGAGCCCCGGTGATGAGGCAGTGGCCGCCGGAAAGCAGGGCAATGAGCATCTGGTCGACCACATCATCCTGGCCGATGATGACCTTGCGGAGTTCTTTACCGATGGTAATTCGGGCCTGGCCGAGTTTTTCGACCATTTCCTGCTCCAGATCCCCTGATTTCGGGGGCGGTGAGGCTTCGGTTTCGGAGGGGGATTCGGTTTCGGCGGCGTCGGGGGAGGAGTCTTCGCTCATATCTGAGGGGCGAATGTAGCGGGTAGTGTGCCGGGTGTGAACCAAATAAAGTCCGCTGAGAGTCCGGTTTCGCGTCCCGCTTTCTGAGGAAGAAACTCCCTGAAATCCCACTGGTTTCGGGCCTAGAGACGAAAAAGGGCGGCAATTTCCGTTGCATTCGGCTTATTCGAGCTTAAAGTCCGCCCGCTATGGCACGAGTTGCTGGAAAAGCTAAAACACGAAAAGGCGTCGCCAAAAGATTTAAGGTGACAGGCAGCGGACGTGTACTTCGTCGGAAACAGGGTAAAAGACACCTGAACCGTCGTAAGAACGCAAAGCGCATGCGTCGTTTGGGTCAAGCTACCCTCGCGGCTAAGTGCGACGAGAAGAACATCAAAGCTGATCTTCCGTTCTCCCATTAATTTGAGAGACTTATTCCGCTAAGGATCGGCCAAATCGATCCACGACTGAGTTGACTGGTGGCGCGGCAAAAGCCTACCGCCACCTGACGAGAGGGTGAGTCAGCCAGTTGAAGTAAAAACAACAGCCCGCTCAGAGGAAAATAGAAAATGCCACGTGCAACAAACGCGCCTGCCAGCCGCAAGCGCAGAAATCGTATCCTGAAGAAAGCGAAGGGTTTCCGCGGTTCACGCTCGAAACTCTACCGCACCGCTAAAGATTCGGTCTACAAAGCCCAGCAGTGGGCTTACCGCGACCGTAAGAATCGCAAGCGTACCTTCCGTCGCCTCTGGATTGCCCGGATCAGCGCAGGTGCCAAGAACAACGGTATGAACTACTCCCGTTTCATGGAGGGTCTCAGCGCCGCTGGTATCGAGCTCGATCGTAAGGTCCTCTCCGACCTTGCCATCCAGGACGAAGCCGCCTTTACCGCTCTCGTAGAGAAGTCCAAGGCAGCCCTGGAGGACAAAGCCAAGCAGGCTGCCTGAATCATCTCAGGTCATTAAACCTTTACCGAAAAGCCGGTAGGTCCGCCTGGGTGGACTGCCGGCTTTTTAGCTTCTTGCTCTTGATCTTAATCCTGATCTTGCTCTCGACGAAGGTTGCGGGGAGCAAGATCAGGATTAAGAGCACGATCAAGAGAAGGTCCGGGGCTTCGCCTCAGACCTTGAAAAACCACCAAACCCTGTTAGGTCTCCGACTTGATAGTCTCGCACTGAACCCTGTTACATCGACATGCTTGCAGAACTGGATGCCATTAAGAGCGACGCGCTGAGCGCGATCGAGGCGATTACTGACGAATCCGGCCTTGAAGAAGCCCGCGTGGGATTTCTCGGCAAAAAAGGACGTCTCACTGCTGCCAGCGCCGGCATGCGTGACGTGCCTAAGGAGCAGAAGAAAGACGTGGGCCAGAAGCTCAACGAGGTTCGCACGGCCATCACCGCGGCTCTCGAAGAGAAGGGCGCAGCCTTAACGGCCGCCAAGGACGCCGCTGCTTTTGCCTCCATTGATGCGACCCTCCCGTCTCGGCCGCTCCCGGAGGGTGGGCTTCACCCGCTCACTCACGTTCTCAACGAAGCCGTTTCCATTCTGCGTCGGATGGGTTTTGCCCTCGCTGAAGGTCCCGAGATTGAGACCGAATGGCATTGCTTTGATGCGCTCAATACGCCGGAGGATCACCCGGCCCGCAACGAGAGCGACACTTTCTACTTTGAGAACGGCAAGTTGCTCCGCACTCACACTTCCTCAGTGCAAATTCGCACCATGGAAAAAGAGGTGCCGCCGGTTCGCATCATCGCCCCCGGCAGCGCTTTCCGCCGGGATGAAATCGATGCCACTCACCTGAGCGCGTTTCACCAGCTTGAAGGACTCTACGTCGACAAGAACGTGACGCTCGCAGATCTGAAAGGAACCCTGGAGTATTTCTTCCGCGAGCTCTTCGGCTCCAAGACGGAAGTGCGTTTCCGTCCACACTTCTTCCCGTTCACCGAACCCAGCTTTGAGGTGGACTTGAAGCTGCACGCTACCGGCAAGGCGGCCAAGTGGATCGAGATCGCCGGCTGCGGCATCGTCGACCCGGCGGTGTTCAGTGAAGTGTCCACCAAGCGTGGCGATGCCGCCTACAATCCATCAGAGATTTCCGGCTTCGCTTTCGGCATGGGATTAGATCGTCTCGCGATGATCATGTATGGCATTCCGGATTTGCGATTGCTCATTGAAAACGACGTGCGATTTCTTCAGCAGTTTGCCAAGTAATAAGGAAGGGGTTTAGGAGTTTAGGTATTTTGGCGTTTAGGTGAGATGCGCGATCACACACAGTTGGCAGCATTCAAATTGGCTGATGCACTGGTTGTTGAGATTTACCTAGTGACGCAGAATTTTCCGAAAGAAGAGATGTTTGGGCTGAAGTCACAGATTCGTCGTGCCGCGGTTTCAGTTCCTTCGAATATCGTGGAGGGATGTGCGAGAAACACTGCGACCGAGTATCTTCGATTCCTCGATATTGCATTTGGTTCGCTCAGAGAGCTCTCCTACCAATTTGATTTGTCCAAGCGTCTTGGCTTCGTGGATTCGGATCGATGCACGGAATGCGATCAAAGGATCTTAGAAACAGAAAAAGTATTAGCAGCACTCATTCGCGCTCTTAGAGAGCCTAAATAGCTAAACGCCTAAATCCCTAAATAGCTTTTCATATGAACGTTTCTCTTAAGTGGCTTTCTGATCACGTTGACTTTTCAGAGTATTCGATGGCCGAACTCGATGATCTGCTCACCTTCACCGGTATCGAAGTGGAAGGCATTCAGAGCCTTCCCGACAAGCTGGTGGTTGCTGAGGTTCTCTCTTCTGATAAGCACCCTGACGCAGATAAACTCTCCGTTTGCCAGGTTGATGACGGTTCCGGCACGCCTCGCCAGATTGTCTGCGGCGCCAAGAACTACGAGGTGGGCGACAAGGTGCCACTGGCCCTGCCCGGCTGTGTGCTCGATGCCGGTGACGGCAAGACTTTTGAAATCAAGGAGGGCAAGCTTCGCGGAGTGGAGTCTCTCGGCATGATGTGCGCTGCTTCCGAGATTGGCCTGACCGATGATGCTGACGGGCTCATGATCCTGTCTCCGGATCTCAAGTCCGGAACACCCTTGTCTGAAGTGTATCCGGCGGTGTTTGAGCTGGAGATCACGCCGAACCGCCCCGACTGCCTGAGTCATCTCGGC
>JABSSQ010000112.1 GCA_013213905.1 Verrucomicrobiales bacterium
ATTTTATATTACATATATTGTTGGAAGTTATAAATGAAGGCCCGATAACACGGTGTTCTTGAGCTTCGTAAACCCTCTAAGAGATCGCTCCTTGGTTCGTCTATGTTTCTGAGTGATTGAAACGACGCCGGATGTTCCACATGGAATCTACCGAGACCGAAGTATTCGCCCGTTGCCAATATTTCGGCTTTCTCAGAAAGTTCCGACGGAATCTTCCGTATCAATTCCGTATTGAAGGATGCGTCAGTTCGTTTACCATTGGCCCGTTAACGTTTGGCCTTGTTTTTGCCATGATCCGAAAAATCCCGTTTTTCCTGTGCGCCAGCGCGGTGCTTTCCCTGTCGACTGCCGAGGCGCAGTTTTCGTTCGGCGATCTGTTTAACAAAAAGAGCGAGGAAAGAGTCGGCGCCGAAGAATATGCGACTCAGCAAGGCACCGCTCAGTCAAAGCTGGATAAAGCGATGTCCTACGAGAATTCGGGGAAATCGAAGCAAGCTCGTGATGCCTACCGCTCGATCGTGAAATCCTATCCCCGGACAGATGCGGCGGCTGAAGCTCAGTTCCGCTACGCAAATATGCTGGATGTGACCGGAGATTCCCGGAAAGCTTTTGAAGCCTACCAGGATTTGATCACCAAGTTTCGCAATACCAACCATTTCAATGAATCAGTGCAGCGCCAGTTTGAGATCGCTGAGAATATGAGAAGTAACGAGAGAAAAGGATTCCTTGGCATCGGGGCTTCTATCCAGCCCTCCAAGCTGATCGAGATGTTCGATCAAGTGGCCAGTTCCGTGCCTCAGTCCGAGTTGGCGCCCAAGTCGATGCTGAATATCGCCGAGATTCACCTCGAACAAGAAGACAGGCTCTCTGCGGAATCCTTTTACCAGAAAGTCGTGAACACCTATCCCTCGACTTCTTATGCGACGGAAGCGCAGTATGAGATCTTCAAGATTCGCGGTGTGACTGCCGAGAATTCCAACAGCCCGAACGAAGATCGTGCTCAGCGTGAGGCGGGACTCGACTTCGTGAATTCCAATCCAAATGACCAGCGCGCCGCTGAGATTCGCTCAGGACTCGACGATATTGAGGCCCGTTCCATGGAAAAACTCTTCAATACGGGCCGATTCTACGAAAAGAGCGGCAAGCCGGAGTCTGCCCGGGTCTATTATCGGGAAGTGGTTAAAAATCCGAACACTCCCTGGGCCGCCAAGGCGCAGGAGCGACTCAATGCGCTCGACAACGCTCCGGTGTCAGTTGAGAAGAAAGCCAGTTTCTTCGGAGCCAATCCGCTGAAAAAGGAATCAGTTGAAATGCGCACTTCAGATGACGAAGTGCTTCCTTTGCCTGCTGCTGAGGCAGATTCCTGATCACTGGAATCGTTAGACGCGGTCTGGGTTCTCGGGTAGATTCCCTTGGCGATACTGCTTGTTTTTTCCGCCTTTCCTAATAATTTCAGAGCAGTTCGTTTACTGGAGACCGTTGCGGGATTCGAATAAGCGAACTTAGCACAGATGAACCGACTGATTTCTTCGCTATTCCTTGCCGCCGTTGCTGCTGTCATGCTCTCCGGATGCGCCGGCTACGAGCTGGGTGACGTGAAGCCATCGGTTTACGCTGGAATTAACAATCTCCACGTCCCTATTTTCAAAAATGATACTCTGGAGCCCCGCCTTTCAAGTCTCGTTACCAATGCGGTGACCAAGGAGATTCAGGCGGACGGCACTTATCGCATCAGCAATCGCAGGAATTCAGATGCGGTTCTTGTGGGAAAAATTACCCAAATTCGCAAGACGCAGCTGCGTGCGGCCCGGACGGACACACTGGAATCTCAGGAGCTGCGTATGCAGCTGTATGTGGAGTTTCATCTCGAGGATCCCAATACTGGCGAAATCATTCGATCCACGATTCCAGAAGCAGAGGGCTCCAAGGACAAGCGCGTCGAAAATGATCCGGCAATTCTAGCGCCTCAGGGCCGGGTCATTGGAACTACGATTCAGTTTGTGGATCCGAGTTTTCAGGTTGGAGAGCGCAATGCCCTCTCTGTTGCAGCGCAGGATGCTGCCTCGAAGTTGGTTGGTCAGCTGGCGAACGGCTGGTAATCTCTAAACGGTCGGCTGCAATGCCAGATAGATCTTCTGGTTCCGTTCAACTCATTGGTTCGCCGATCGGCAATCTCGGAGATATTACCTACAGGGCTGTTGAATGCCTTAAGGCGGCTGATGTGATTGCTTGTGAAGACACGAGGCATTCCGCCCGTTTACTCAGGCACCTGGAGATCGGCGAAAAGGAGCTTGTAGCGCTGCATGATCATAATGAAGGACGGCGTGCCCAGTCTCTGGCGGATCGTGCTGCCACAGGAGAAACCATTGCTTATCTCTCTGATGCGGGAATGCCTACGATCTCAGATCCAGGCTACCGCCTCGTGAATGCCTGCGTTGAGGCCGGTGTCCGGGTTGAGGTGATCCCGGGCCCGTCGGCCGTCATGACTGCCCTGGCCGGGTCCGGTTTGCCCACGGATTCCTTTTACTTTGGCGGTTTTCTGCCGGTAAAGAGCGGCAAGCGGTCCAGGGAGTTCGAAGCCGCTCTCGAAAGGACCGGGACGTCCATTTTCTTTGAATCCCCCTATCGAATTCTAAAGTCCCTCGATGCCCTTCGTGCCCTGGCGCCTGACAGAAGCGTCTGCGTCGCGCGCGAGCTGACCAAGAAGTTCGAGACCTTTCACCGAGGCTCAGCCGAAGCGGTTTTCGAGGAATTCGAGGCGCTCCCTTCGATTAAGGGAGAGATCACTCTGTTGGTCGCAGGGTGTGGTCGGCGTCGTGCTTCGAAAGGCTGAGGGGCCGAAAAAAACGGAGGCGGAGCCTCTCGACTCCGCCTCGTTATCCATCTCTTCACCAATGTCCTTTCGGACAAAGCTTGTTATCCCATGGTTAGCTGCAGCCATTGAAATCCGGACGCCTGATACTCAGTTGGTTGGCCCGGGATGATGACGCGGCTTGGAATTCCAATCGGACGAATCCTTCTGCGACTGATAGGTCTGCGCTTGGGTTTACGGGATTCATCGTAGCGCTGCTGGCACAGCACGTTCGGGCGCGAACCGGAGTTCTCTGAGGCCGGGGCGGCAAGCCACGGCTTCACTGATGCGCTTGGCGCGTAAGTGAGCATTGTTGTCTGTTTGTGGGAAAGGTGTTGTGTGTCTTAAGTGAAGACTGGAACTCGGCCTGTGTTTCGGGAGGTCGAATTTCAGAGTTGTCAGCGAATGGCTTCGCTCACTCCGCTTAAGGGAAAGTTTCGTGTGATAAAATTTTATTATAAAATTTATAATTTATCAATATTTTTATAAACAATTTTGCCCTTTCCTGAGACGTATCCGCCATCAATAGTTAGGCCGCGCCTCCTGAACTTGCTGGCGAACTCAAAATGCCCTTCCCTTCTCCTGCTTCCCTTCGGTCTCGTCTAAGTGAGCCTGTCACAGCAATCACGGCCTACGATTATCCGACCGCTCGTCTCTGTGATGAAGCGGGAGTCCAAATGATACTTGTGGGCGATTCACTTGGGATGGTTGTTGCCGGGAACGAAGATACCACTTCGGTAACGCTCGATCACATGGTCTATCACACCGAGATGGTTCGTCGGGGCGTCAAGAATGCCGTCATTGTTTCGGATTTGCCCTACGCGACCTATGACGATCCGGAAATGACCCTGGAGAGTTCGCGTCGCCTCATGGCGGCTGGTGCCGATGCGGTCAAATTGGAGGGCGGATTTCGCCAGATCCCGAAGCTCGAGCGACTTCGTGAGGAAGG
>JABSSQ010000113.1 GCA_013213905.1 Verrucomicrobiales bacterium
AAAAGTGCAGAAAAACGGCCCGGTACACAGACTCTCATCCGTTGCACCGGGCCGCCCCGTTCCGCACAAATTCATTTGGCTTTGGTGGATCCGTTTTCTAGGTCGTATCTCCGGCCCCACAGAGCCCCTTGTATAGGACTTTATTCCGATACTATCCTAACTTATCGCCAAATCGGCAAAATGCAACAAAAATGTGAGAAAAACATCCATTTCTGCGAGTTATTTTTAAAAATACCGCAATTCTACGGATCAGTTATTCTAATTCAAAGCCGGATTCGTTTGGAATTTTTGCCAAAATTCCGAAAAAATTGCCGATCCCTCCCACTTTTCACTCGACACTCCGTCGCTAATCTTCATTGTAAGGGCAGGTTTATCATTCTTGAGAATTAATTTCTTAGAATTGATAGGCTTAACACGAACACTCAACACACCCTGCCCGAAATGCGCCTGAAATCTCTTGAGATTCACGGATTCAAATCCTTTGCGGATAAAACCAAGCTGGAGTTTCACGAAGGCGTCACCGGTATCGTCGGTCCTAACGGATGCGGAAAATCGAACATCGTTGATTCGATGCGTTGGGTTCTGGGTGAGACCTCTGCTAAAGCCTTGCGAGGTGGTGAAATGGCAGACGTCATCTTCAACGGCACTGACCGCCGCTCACCTCTTGGCATGGCGGAGGTGACACTGACTCTTTCAGGATGCTCCGGTATCCTCGACACCGAGTATGACGAGGTTTCCCTGGGTCGACGTGTCTTCCGCGACGGCAAGGGCGAATACCTCATCAACAAGCAACCCTGCCGGCTTAAAGATATTCACGGTCTGCTGATGGACACCGGTATCGGTCGCTCCAGCTACTCCATCATGGAGCAGGGTAAGATCGATATGCTTCTGAGCTCGAAGCCGGAAGATCGAAGAGCCGTCTTTGAGGAAGCTGCCGGAATCACGAAATACAAGACTCAGAAGAAGGAGGCTCTTCGCAAACTCGATTACACCGAAGCCAACCTTGTCCGTATCCGCGATGTCATCGCCGAAAACGAACGCCAAATCCGTTCACTCTCCCGACAAGCCTCAAAAGCTAAGCGATTCCAGACTTTCTTTCAGGATGTCAAAACCCTGGAACTTCACCTGGGCCACAAACAATGGCGTGAAATCCGGGCGCAGAAAGCAGAACTCAACACCTCGATCAAGAACCTGAGACTTCAGCAAGATGAGCTTGAAGACGCGATTGAAAAGCGCCAGGCACAAATGGCCGCTGCCCGCGTGGAATATCAGGAAATCGAGACTCGCTTGGGCGAATTGCAGGGCGAGCTGGCGCGGCTTGAAAACGAAATTTCCAACGCCAACAACCGCATCGAATTCAACGGCGAACGAACTCACGAATTGAGCGTTCTCATCAAGAAGAACGAGAACGACATCGAGGAGGCTTCTGAGAAACGCGAAAAACAGCAGGCTGACATCGAAGGCGCCGACCGTCAGCTGCAGGCCGTCGAGGAGCGAATCGGATCCGAGCAAAGCAAAGTTGAGAAGCAGGAGAACGCCACCCGCGCAGCTCGAAACGCACGCGAGGAGCTGAACCGAAAGCTTCGCGAATTGGAGGAAGAACGTAGTTTTCTCAAGAGCCGAATCGCTAGTCTCGAAGCTGGGATCGACACCAATCAGCGCCAGACCGAATCCGATCGCCAGCGCTCGCAGCAACTCTCCGATGAAATCTCCCGTCTTCGGGATGACCAGGGCTCCCGGAATGAAGATTCCAGCCAGCTCAAACATCGCATCAACGAGCATCAATCATCCATTGAAGATTACGAGGAGAACCTCGCTGCGATGGAGCAGAAGTATCATCAGGCAAAACGTGCGGCCAGCGACATGCAGGATGATCTCGCCAGCCTGCATAAACTTCATGCGGAGAAGAAATCCCGTCTCGAAGTCCTCGAACAGCTAATCGCCAGCGGCGAAGGATTTGAGAAAGGCACCCAGGAAGTTCTCAAGGGCCTCGACGACCCGGATTACTTTGGCGACAAGGTTCACAGCCCGCTTTCTAATCGGATCCAGGTAAACACCGAATACGCTGAGGCAATTGAAGCCGCACTGGGCCGTCGACTCCAGGCAGTCGTGGTTGCCGATGTTGAGGTTGCCGAGAAGGTGGTCTCCAAACTGCGAAAAGGGAAGCTTGGCCAGGCTTCTCTGATTGCCGAAGGGCACCTCAAGAAGGGCTCACTCCCGAAACAGGGCCGCCCACCTCTCGGCGCCATCAGTTGGGCCATGGACAAAGTGACTGCCGCCTCCGACGTGCAGCCTCTAATCGCCCAGCTTCTCTCTAACGTTCTTCTGACCCAGGATCTCAATACAGCTCTCCGCCTGCGTGAAAAGCACGCAGACAAAGCAATCGCTACCCTGGAAGGCGAATTCATCACCGCCGAGGGCATCATTCACGGCGGTCAGACCGGCGACGAATCGGTTTCCGTTCTGAAGATGCAGACTGAGATCCGCGAGTTGAGCCGCATCGAAGATTCTCTCGCTGCCGAAATCGAAGCTCGTCAGGATCGACGGGACGACCTCATCGAACGTGTCGATAAATTCGAGGACCTTCTCTCCCAGGCACGCGAACGTCTCCAACATCGACGAGTCACTACCTCCACTCTTGAAGGCAAGCTCGCGCTGATCGAGCGCGACCTGAACCAACTGCACAACAAGATCGAAAGCCTTGAGTGGGAGCAGAAGGAAGTCGACGAGCGCCAGGCTAAGATTACCGACACGCTCAACGAGAATATCAAAGAACGTGACGAGGCCTCATCCAGAATCGAAGAGTTAACCCGTGAAACTGATGAAGCTTCACGCCTTCTCGAAGAAGCCAGGATTCGCGAAGAGGAACTGACCGAGCAGGTCACCGAAGCCCGCACCTCCCTGGCCGTTGAACAGGGCACCCGACAGAACCTGGAAGAGCAACGTCAGCCGATGATCGCCCGCCTCAATGAGCTCAACGAATTAATCGAACGCCGCCACCAGGAGACAGCCAACTACCGCGAGAGGATCGAGAATTCCAACCTCGAAACGGAGGAACTCCAGGAAAAGATCCAGAACTGGCAAACCGAAACCGAGGCCTCACGCGAAGAGCAGGCCGGAATTCTTGTTGAGAAAAACAGCTACTCGACCCGCATCGAGGAAGGCGAAGAAGAACTCACTCAAAAGAGACGTGAAGTGCAGCATGTCGCCGAGCAACGGGGCAAAGAAGAAGTCAAGACGGCCCAGATCGACATCAATCTTGAAAACATCGAACGGAATTGCCGTGATCGCTATCGCACCGAACTCGAATTCTTCGAACCTGACAGCCACGCCCTTCTCACTGTCATCGATGAGCGGGTCAAGAACCCGCGCGGTCTCAAGCTGACCACCCTCAAGAAGACGGAAGAAGAGGTTCAGGAGACTCCGGAAGCGACTGACGGAGAAACTGAATCGGTCGACAATGAAGCTGAGGAGATTGAAATCGACGATCCCGCAGAGCCGAACTGGGATCTCGTCGAAGAGATTGTGACCCAGTTGCGAACCAAGCTCGACTCGATGGGTCCCGTCAACATCGATGCCATCGAAGAATTCGACGAACTCGAGGAGCACTACAAGTTCAATGTCCAGCAGCTCGAAGATCTCGAGAACTCCAAGGAGGAGTTGCTGCGAATGATCGCGCGCATCAATCGCGATACTCGAAAGATGTTTTCGGAAACCTTCGAACAGATTCGGAAGAACTTCCGTGATATGTTCAAGGAACTCTTCGGAGAGAAAGCCAAAGCGGACCTGCTCCTCATGGATGATGGCGATCCACTGGAGTCTGGCATCGACGTCATCGCCAAACCTCCCGGTAAGAAGTTGCAGTCGATCAGCTTGCTCTCCGGTGGTGAGCGTTCCATGACGGCTGTTGCGCTTCTCTTCGGGATCTACATGGTCAAACCTTCCCCCTTCTGCGTGCTGGATGAGTTGGATGCACCGCTTGATGAAGCCAACATCGGCCGCTTCCTGAGAGTTCTGGACCGCTTCATTGGTGACAGCCAATTCGTCATCGTAACGCACTCGAAACGAACCATGTCACGAGCCGATGTGATGTATGGGGTTTCGATGGAAGAGTTTGGTGTCTCCAAGACGGTCGGTGTGACCTTCTCCAAGGCCGATGAGGCGAAGGGCCTCAAAAAAGCCGGCGTCGGCGGGTAAGACTCCCGGCGCAGTGAAGGCAAAAAACAGGTTGAGGGCGACATCCGGATTGCTCAACTTGTTGTGTCGTGTTTAGAACACTCCAGATTCTGTTGACGGTGCTGACGCTGCTCGCTTACAGCGGCGCAGTGAAGGGCAATGAGTCTTCTCTTAAAAAGAAAGACGGCCTGAGCGTTCAGTTGGTCACAGCGATCACTGAAATCACCCCGGGTGAGCCGTTCCTTGTCGGACTTATCCTCGACACTGAGGAGGGTTATCACACCTATTGGAAAGGTCCCGGCATCGTCGGAGTTGCTACGAACCTGGAATGGACCCTACCGGAAGGCTTCGGTGCCGGCGAAATCGTTTGGCCAGCTCCCGAAAGAGTCGATATGGTCGGGATCAATGCTCATGGCTACAATGACAAGGTATGCCTTCTCACAGAAATCCAGGTCCCGGAAACCATCGATTCCGACAGTGTCACGCTCGAAGCAAAAGCGGCCTGGATGTGTTGCGCCACCTCTTGTTACCCGGGATTCACCGATCTGAAACTAACCCTGCCAGTGAATCAATCAGGAGCCCCCCAACCGAAAGAGGACCAGTACACCGCTCTTTTCCAGGAATCGCTCGATTCTGTGCCTCCGGTTGCCCCTGACGACTGGACAATTTCCGCAAAGATTGTTACGCCTGAAGTCATCGAACTCGAAGTGAGCATTCCTGAACTTGAAAGTATGACGGTTGAAGACGTCTACTTCTTCGCCTACGATTTGCAGGTCAACTCCGAGGAACCTCAAGTTGTGACCCTGACAAGCAAACCAAGCAGTAAACTTACGTTTACTCTCACCCGCTCCGATTTCGCTCCCAAAGCCCCTGAGGAACTCGCTGGGGTCATCTATCATCCCGAGGGATGGCCGGGGCTGAATTCAAGATATGCCGAAGTCTCTTTTGCCTGGCCAGCAGGCACCTTTCAGAAATGAGCCGCAATAAGAAAGACGCCCTCTTAGCCGGAGAAAGATGTGATTCCAAATGGTGTGCTGTGCGCAGTTCAGGCATCCACGGACGAGGATTGTTCGCCACTCGAAAAATCCCCGCCGAGACCTACATCATCGAATACAAAGGCGACAGGATCAGCAAGGATGAAGCCAACGAACGCGGCTGGGCCCAGATGGATCACGCCAAGGAAACCGGCGACGCTGCCGTCTATATTTTTACGCTGAATGACGAGTGGGACATTGACGGGAATGTCCCCCGAAATGCCGCGCGTCTGATTAACCACAGCTGTGATCCAAACTGTGAAGCGTTTATCGAAGACGACCACATCTGGATTGCCGCTCTTCGCAAGATTGAAAAAGGCGAAGAACTCTTCTTTAACTACGGATTCGACCTCGAGAACTACGAAGAACACCCCTGCTACTGTGGAACAGGAAACTGTGTGGGCTACATCGCGGGCGAAGATTTCTGGCCCGAGTTAAAGCGCAAACTGGCTGCCAAGAAAGCAGCCGCAACGCGTAAGAAGAAAAAGAAAAAAGAAAAGAAGAAGGCCTGATACGGCGGGGTCCTGTCGAATATCTCAACGCTGCGGCGGAGGGCCAAAGGGAGGACGCCCCCCGGGTCCACCCCCATGGGGCGGAGGAGGCCCACCGGGTCTCTGGTCAGAGACACTGAGATAGAGAAGCGATACGGCACACGCCGTGATAACCACAGAAAGGGTTTTCATGATTTCACCGTATCCGGGCAGAATAACAGAACGGTGACCGCTTCCATGACAAAACTGTCATTTTTGCAGCGGCTTCCCTGTCGGGGAATCAGGGCAGACGCAAACTTTGACCGGAACGAATCGAGTCACTTGTTAACCCGTTGACCCGCTTCAACTCACTAACCGAGGTATTGTAGCGGCGGGAGATAGAATAGAGGGTCTCCCCGGACTTCACGCGGTGATAGGAGGAAGTGTTGAGAGCGGCCGCGGTAAGTGCCTCCGAAGCGGAGTCACCAGTCGACGCAGAAGATCCTCCGTCATCGTCGTAGGGAGCTGAAGTGATCGGATTGACCGGCTGCAGAGCAGCAGTCGGCGGCGACGACATCGGAGCAATGGAACCCGAAACCCTGGCAGCCTCTGCCGCCTCTGATACCACCACGGGCTCGGGGTCAGGCATATCGTAGGAGGAACGGGTCCGACCCTGCTCCTTATTTTTCACCCAGTCCTTACGGTAGTTGCCACCGTCGTCGAAGGGATAATCCTCCTTCTTCATTCCGTGGCCATCGGGAGTTTTCAAGGTGACGGGATCGTATTCGATATCCTGATAGGTGCCCCCGACACTCCGGCACTGAGTCATGAAAAGTGGCGCTGAAATTGCCAGAGCAAACCCGAGAACCATTCTCTGCTTCGACGAATCCTTGTTGCGCTCATTCATAATCTCAAACGGTTAACCTCGCCCCAAACTCTATACGGTTCGGCAGCGAACTTCTTAAATTACTTCATAATTCTAAATATTAAAGAAACTATAATCACTTCAAAGCGTCAATCTCTTCGCCCGTCAGGCCGCCGTTCGCTCAAACATCGCGGGTTGCGATGGTGACGGCGCATGCGATCTTTACGAATCTTCGGATAAAGCCTTGTGAGTGACTCTGCCCCCGAATCCAACGCCGACCATCGCGACCGTTCCATCAAGCTGGCGGTCGTGACTTCGCTTCTCTCAAAATCCGGCACGATCATTCTGCGGCTGGTTTCTATTCCGATTGCGATTCGCATACTCGGCCTGGATCTTTTTGGCGTTTATACCGCAATCACCATGGCGGTTGGCCTGATCGACATGCTGCATATCGGCATCGGTCCCGCCCTGACAAGGGAACTGTCCAAAGCGGTTGCAGCGGGTGACCGCGCCCGGGAAAAGACGGTATTTGCCACCAGTATTCTCATCAGTACAGCCCTGACACTGGCTGCTGGTCTCATCGTGGCTATCCTGCTGCTGAACGTTCCCATCCCTGCGCTCTTTGGCGCTGAATTCGAGCCAGTTGCCGATGTCATGTATACCGCCATCTGGGTGGGATTGATCATTCTAAGCATCGAGATGATCTGCATCCCTTTCGAGATGGCCAGGGATGGATATCTCGAGACTCGTTTTTCCAATGCCTGGGGAGCCGCGGGAAATATCGTCGGTGCAGTCTTACTCGTTTCCGGCATCTGGTTTTTCCGGTCCATCGAGTTCCTGTTGATCACGGTAAATGGATCCATTGCTTTCGCCAAGCTTGGCAATGCGATTCATCTTTTAATCCAGCGCCCCTATTTGTTCCCCCGGTTCTCTCTCTTTCGAAAAACACTCGTTCCCTCTCTCGCTCTCAACAGTGCCCGGTTTTCGGTCACCTACATCATGGCGGCTGCGGTGGAGTATAACCTTATGTCTTTCCTGATCGGGCGGGCAGCGGGACCGGCTGCAGTCGGAATATTCAACGTCATGATCACCGTCCACTTCTCGCTGACGGGACTTATCGTTATGTTTACGAGACCCATCTGGCCGGCTCTGATGGATGCCTGTGAACGTGGTGATGTCCCCTGGATCAAGAAAACCTCGAATCGCCTTCGTCTCTGCGGGCTGGCCTTCGTCATCGCTTCCGGTCTCGGTCTTGTCATCCTGGGCCCCTACATTCTTCCCAATTGGGCCGGAGAAGAATTCAAGACCGCCGTCACTGGATTCGAAATGAACCGGGTCGCGCTCGGCGCCTTCTCACTCTACTTTGCCGCCCACCTATGGCGCCACATCAATCAAACCCTGGCCCTGGGAGTTCACCAGATCAATCCGGTTGTGTTTACCGTGGTCGCTGAGGGACTCTTTCTGACCGGCCTGACCTGGCTGGCCCTGGTGAACATCGGGCGCATTGATGCCATTTACCTGGCCATGACAGCTTCGATCTGTCTTTTCTCCGCCTGGATGCTTCCGCTGATTTTCAAAAAAGGACGAGACCGGCTCGCGCAATCAACCGAAGCGTAAGAATTCATCCGCAAGCGGCGCCTCGAAGGTCAGTCTCTGCATGCTGACGGGATGGTTGAAAGAAAGCTGGCGGGCATGCAGCATCAGTCTCGCCACCTTCACCTTCTGCCGGTTGGGTTGCCCGTAGATTGGATCTCCCAAAATCGGGCAATGGAGACACTCCTTGAGGTGCACTCGAATCTGATGGGTTCTTCCCGTATGGATCACACACTCCACCGATGCCCACTTGCTGTGCCCATCCTGATTCAGCACTCGAAAATCGGTGATGGCTTCCTTCCCCGCGGGAGGCTCCAACACCGCCATTTTTTGCCGGTTAACCGGATGCCGCCCGATGTGGGTCTTTAAAGTTCCTTCCATCTCGATCGGAACACCATGGGTCACAGCCCGATAGATCTTCGCGGTCTCACGTCCCGAAAACTGAGCCACTAGTGAATGGTAGGCGATATCGCTCTTAGCCACCACCATGCAGCCCGAAGTATCTTTGTCGAGACGGTGAACAATGCCGGGACGATCCTCCCCTGCCAGCTTACTCAGTCGACCATCACAATGATACAAAAGTGCATTTACCAGGGTGCCGTCCAGGTTTCCGGACGCGGGGTGGACGACAAGACCGTGTGGTTTATTGACCACTATGATGTCCTCATCCTCGAACAATACGTCGACATCAATGGCTTCCGCTTGAAGCTCTGCGGGGCGTTCCTCCGGAATTAAAACATCGATATGTTCCCCGGCAGCAACTGCATGTCTCGGCTTGACCGACCTTCCCTCGACGAGAATTGCACCTTCCTTGATCCACGACTGCAAAATCGCTCGGGATACCTCAACACCAATCGCGGCGAGGGCCCCAGGAAGGAACCGGTCCAACCGATCACCGGCACGATCCGACGGAACAACTATCTTGAGTTGCTCCGAATCGCTTTTCTCTCCGCTATCACTCACATCGCCACTCTAACGCCATGACCGAGGTCATCTCAAATTTCTATTCTCTGTTCGACCTGCTTTGTTCTTGCGGGCACTTCCCCTCTCAGACAGGGTGAAGGTCAATTGAGCCTTTTGATGTTCCGACCTTCCCAGCATGGCACGACAGCCGGTCGCGAGACTCTTGCCGGAGTTACCACCTTCGCGGCGATGGCATACATTCTCGTCGTGAATCCTGACATGCTGTCGCTGACGGGGATGGACAGAAGCATCCTGATCACTTCCACCGCACTGGCTGCCGCTGCAGGAACGCTTCTGATGGCCCTCCTGACCAACTATCCGATCGCTCTCGCACCGGGGATGGGTCTCAATGCCTTTTTCACATTTACCATCTGCGATCAACTCGGAGTGCCTTGGCAAGGAGCACTCGCCATGGTGTTCTGGACGGGCGTTCTTTTCCTCGTGCTCTCGCTGACTCCATTCAGGAAAGAAGTCGTCAGGGCCATTCCCGATCCACTCAAGACAGGCATCCAGTGTGGAATTGGCCTGTTCATCATCGTGATCGGTTTCAAAGGACTTGGCCTCGTCGGAAACCCCGCGCCGGGGTTCTTTGCTCTTCGCCTGTCTCCTCCGACAACAGCTCACCTTGTAACCGGCGGCCTGGCCGGCCTTGGTTGTATACTTGCTGCCTACTTGATGAGGCGCCAGGTCGCGGGCGCGTTGCTGTATGCGATCGCAGCCATCACTATCCTCGGTTTCTTTATTCGCGTCGGTGGCGTGCCCGTCACTGCGACACCTGAATCCGTCCTCTCGATCCCTCCATCCCCCGGCGGGGTTATCAGCCAAATTGACTGGTTATATCCCTTCCGGAACTGGGAAACGGTTTGGCTGGCGATGATCACCCTTTTCTTCGTCGACCTTTTCGACAGCGTTGGCACCCTGATCGGAGTCTCTCGTCGCGCTGATTTGGTCGATGAAGAGGGAAACCTCCCACGAATGAACCGCGCTCTCGCTGCCGATGCAGGAGCGACAGCCGTCGGAGCATTCTTCGGCACGTCGACCACCACGGCATTCATCGAGTCAGCCACCGGAGTCGAAGCGGGTGGTCGAACCGGACTGACCGGCGTCGTCACCGCAGCATGCTTTCTGATCGCCCTGTTTATTCACCCGGTTATTTCTATCATACCTCCAGCCGCGGTCACCCCGGCCCTCATCATTGTCGGAGTCCTGATGATGAAAAGCATCACAGAGATCGGCGCAGCGCCGTGGCAGGCGAAAGCTGCTGCTGCTGCAATTGCTATTCTGATCCCTCTCAACTTTCAAATCGCTGAAGGCATCGCCGCTGGATGTGTTTTCTACACAACTTTGATGCTGCTTTCAGGCCAGCTGAAAAAAGTCCACTGGTTGATGCTGCTGCTCAGCGCCCTCTTTGTCGCCAAGTTTGCCTACGATATCTTCGGCGAATAACCGCTTAAAGGTCCAGTCCTGCAGCGCACAGCTTCTGAAAATCCTCCCACTCCAGCTCAAGGCCGGTGTCGGATTCATTAATGAACTGCATCGTCTCCAACGCGATCTGTTCCCGTGCACTGGTCAGGGAACGACTCACACGGGTTTGATCACATTGCCACATCCTTGCAATGACGGTCTGGCTGACGCCGTGGAGGTAGGAAAGCTTGAGCATGAGAAGAACACCAGGATCCAGCGAGTCAAAGGCTGACTTGATCGCTTTTCCCATCAGCTCGGAAAGGTCTTCATCGAGAAGGTCCTCCTCAAGAGAATCACCTTCAAGACGGTCAAACTGGTCGACGCCTTTTTGTTCGTCATCGTCGTAGACGGGCAATTCTCCGCGAAACTTATCGCGACGCTTGAGATCCAACCAGCGATTCCAGGTGATTCGGATCATCCAGGTAGACAGCGATGAGCGGCCCTCAAATTTTTCCAGCAAAGGGCGCGTCTCCCCCTTCTTACCGGCCCCGAAACATTCAGCGATCACGTCTGCCACCAGATCCTGGGCCTGCACCTTATTCAGCCCCCGGGACATCATGACTCGCTCCAGCATAGGCTGGTATTCCTCCTGGAACGCGCGAACCGCTTCATCATCCCCATCCACAGCACGATCGGCCAAATCAAGATCGGCAGCGTGTTTCAGCGGTTTGATTTCGGTCGTCGATTCACTCATAAAGTCGGGATACTCCTAGCAGCTTACAAAGGTATCATCAAACAGAACAGCGGGATTGCTATCGAGCTTATTCTGGCAGGATTTACGGACCCAAAATCAGTTTTACACCATAGTAGCCGGATCGGTCACTCCGCTGCGGTCATCCTCAATCACAACTCCATCCTGAAGATGCACTCTGCGGTCAACCCGGTCGAGCAACCGATCATCATGAGTCGAAAACAGAAAGGCAGCTCCCCTTTCGCGATTGATGCGCCTCATCAGGTCGATGATCAAATTCGCATTCTTGGTATCGAGATTAGCGGTGGGCTCGTCAGCTAACACGAGCAGTGGGTCTGTTACCAGGGCACGGGCAATCGCGACGCGCTGTTGCTGTCCACCGCTCATTTTAACGGGGCGATGCCTCATGCGGTCACCGAGGTCCACTTCCTTGAGCAAAGCCTCCGCCCGCCCCTGGGCTTCAGTTTTTGAAACACCCGTGACCTGAAGGGGAAGCATCACATTCTCCAAGGCCGTCAGGACCGGAATCAGGTTAAAATTCTGAAACACAAATCCAATCGAAAAATTCCTCAGATCACTGCGTTGGGCGTCGCTGAGCCCGTTTGCTGAGGTTCCCTGAATCAAAACTTCCCCTGATGTCGGTGTATCCAGTAAACCGATCAGGTTACAAAGCGTCGACTTTCCAGAGCCTGAGGGCCCCCACACCGCGATAAACTCCCGTTCCTCAATCTCAAGACAGACTTCATGGAGAGCCGTGACTTCGGTGTCTCCAAAATGATAAGTCTTCTTGAGTTTTTGGGTCTGAACAACTTTCATACCAGTCCAATGGCAATAACGCTTGCAGTCTAGCCACGCCGCCACAATTTGCACGGGAGAAATGATCGAACGCTATTTCTTAATGTTCTGGGCCGCCTGGCTGCTTTTGCTGCTGCTCGCCACCTTGCGGGTGATCGGCTTCGGAGCTGCCCGCCGCTGGCAGGACCGGAAATGGCGGGACCGAACGAGGAACCAACAGGATGCAGTGGTCGTAATCCCGGTTAAGGGTTTCGACCTCCAGGCCACTCCCCGCTTTTTTGACACCCTCTTCGCTCAGGACTACCGCAGCTATCGTGTCATAGTCACCTTCGAATCCTGGAATGACCCCGTCGCAGAGTGGCTCCTCGAGCACCTGGACCTTACCGAAGCTGATCCAACCTGGCACCACCCGGATGCTGATGAAGGATTAAAGAGTATCACCCTGGTATCTGCCGGAGTGGCTCACAACGAGGGTCAAAAGGTGCACAACCAGATCGCTGCCTTTCGCCAACTTACCCCCGATGACAAGGTCATTGCATTCGCTGATGCCGATATCGTTTTCAAAACCGACTGGCTGTCCCGACTTCTTGCCCCGATCAACCTGGGCACCCACAAGCTGGCGACCACCTACCGGTGGCTGGTTCCCAAGCGGCCTACCGTCGCCAACCAGTTTGCCAGCGTCATTAACGGTTCCATAGCAACGCAGGGAGGCACTGAACTCCTCACCGTGCTCTGGGGAGGCTCCATGGCTCTGAGCCGCGAGGTTTTCGACGACATCGACGTTTCGAACCTGCTGTCAGGCTCACTGAACGATGATCTCCGAATCTCCAAAGCGGCCCGTAAGGCCGGCAACAAGATTGCCTTCATTCGCTCTCTCATTCTCCCTACGCCGATCGACTTCACCTGGCGCAGCTTCTTCGAGTTTGCGAAACGTCAGTACACTCAGGTCAAGTTCTTCAGCCCGATTCTCTACACGGGCGTAAACATCGTCCTCGGTTTCTACGCTTTAGGAGCGCTGTCACTCATCGGAGCCCTCGTCTACGGCTATTTCTATGCCTGGGTGCCGATTGCGGCAGCCTATGTGATCGATCAGGTTCGCGGCCTCGCCAGGCAGCAAGTCTACCTCTCGCTCTATCCGGAAAACGAGATCCGCCGCAAATTGTTCTCAGCCTGCTGGCTCGAGCATATGCTGACACCGGTTTGGATGCTGATACACCAGTTGCTTCTCTTCAGCACCTGGACTCAAGAGCGCATCACCTGGGCCGGTATCCAGTATCAAATTCTTGGAAAGGACAAAACCAAGATTCTCCATCGTCCGGCATCCACGGACACACTTCCTGTTGGGGTTCCGGGGCTTGCCCTCATCACCGAGCTCCACGACCGCAAGCGTGGCACCTACACTCAGCCCATCGAGACTCCCGTGTCCGAGGAAACACAACCGGTTAAAACCAAGGCTGAAGAGCCAAAAACCGCTCCCATCGAACCTGCGCCCGAACCGGCAATTCCCCTCAAGTCCCCTCCCCCAACCTATATCGGACCCTTTTCTCACCCCGGGCGCTCTGCTTACGTTTCCGCCCTGGCATCGGCCCCGCGCTACCGCGATTTGCACTTTCCTGTTCCTCTCACCCGGGATTCAGCCGCTGCCTCTCGCACCAATCCGCTCCTACTCCAGGTTGCAGTACCGAGAAGCGCCATCGTCAATTTGACTCGCTATCAAGCGCACCCAGATTCGGCACCGGTATGGCTTGAAGAACTCTCAACCGAACCGAGGCGCTCAGACTCCGTCCAACTTCTTGCCGAATCGATCGAAATTGCGAAGGCACCTCGACCGAGGGCGGAAACAACACCACTCAGATCTGACACGCCGCCGAGAATTCGCCGTTCGCCCTCCACTTCTCATATCCAGCAGCGCCTCAACAAAACACGCCTGAAGCAAGCCAAGCGCTTCGCGACCTGTCCCAATCTCGCTACTTCAAGCGCACCGGTGTTCAATCACCCGGTAAAGACCGAGGTGGTAACCGCCCCTCCCACCTCCATATCCCAACCCGCAGATATTCTTGTGGAATACCTGCCATTTGTAGCCGGGCGATCTCACGCAGCGACAAGGGCTAACTGCGGCCGCCGCGATCGACGCGTGGGCCCTGTGGCAAAGCGAACTTCCCGCAGCAGTCGCGCCAGCCAGGCCAGCGCAGCTTCCCGGAGTTCCAATTCGGCCCGACCTGTTGCTCACAAAGCGAGCGGCCGTCCGTCGTAAGTTTACGCTGCAGCCCTCTTTGCCGATGGCGGAGCCAAATTGGCCTCGGTGGAAACGGCCACAACAGCTTTATGGCTCACCTTTTCAGGGGAACGTAATCTCGATGGAGCCAAAGCTGTCGCCGATGCCCATACCGCAGCCGGCAAGACCGCTCACTTCGACGGGTTCCCGGACCATACTGACAACCAGATCCGCTGGACCCTCGCAGAAACCGAAGGTGTCTACGAGTGGTGTTTTTCCCAGCGTGCCACGGAATAGCATCAGGTTTCCGGAGTCGGAGCCACCGGCTTCTGGAAGATGGCGGTTGCATTGAGAACCAAGTTTTCGGCCGTAGAATCTTCGGCCACCGTCCCGGTAACCACCAGAGTATCGAGTTCCTTCATTCCACGAACTCCACCCAGGCCCTGCATGACGGGTCTGCCATCTTCACCTAGAACCTGGATCGACATTCTCATGCTTTGAATCACAGCGGTTTCCACGCAGCACGCGTCCCAGGGTGTCTCACACATATCCCCAGGCACCAAGTCACAGGTTTCCAGGGCCTGGTCCGCAAGAACAACCGTTGCGAATCCCTCGGTGAACGGACTCATCGCGCCGGCTACTTTTCCGGTGACAATGATCTCATCGCCCGGCTTCGCAGACTTTCTTGCCTCCACCACAGTGATTGAAGACTCAGGTTCTGTCTCTTCAAAGACTCCCTCGAGGACCGGGTTCAAATCCACCGAAGCGGTTTCTTCAGGTTCAGCTTTCTCCCCGCCGCATGAGGAGAACAGGATGGTTAGTGCGCCGACGCACAACAGCGATATGGAGGTTTTCATAGGATTCATGATGATGTTTGGGTTGGATGTTAAAAAAGATTACTGAGATCTCAGGGCGACAGGCAGTGGGGCCTTCAAGCACCTGATTGCCGGAGGCAGCGCCCCGATCGCACCGAGTATGATACCGGAACCCAGTCCCAGCAGAACGATGGGACCGGTCATGGTTAGACGAAAGGTGCCGGTAGAAAATGGGACATTGATTCCTTCGAGGAGAATGGTCGCCAGGAAGGCGGCAACGAGGGTCCCGATCAAAGTGGCTAGAAGGCTCTCCTGGATCAGCGACACCAGCACCGCAACCCGTGAGAAGCCAACTGTCTGAAGGGTGGCCAGTTCCCGGATGCGGGACGAAAAGGCGGCATACAGCATATTCAAACCTCCGAAGATCGCCCCGGCCGCGACGAGGCCTGCTGTGAGCCAGGTCATCCCCCGGATTGGGCCGTAGAACTGCGCCAGCTTGCCGTAGTATTCAGATTCACGAATCGCGACCAGCTCAAGGTCGAGACGTTGCTTGGTGAATAGATCAACTTCCGGAAAATCTTCCGACGATTCTAGCCTTACCACGACGCACGAAAGGGTGTCTCTTTGCACCAGGGTCATCAGGTCTGTGCGATCCATCCAGATCTCAGACTCCATCACCGTACCCGGTGCCTCAAAGATTCCGGAAATCGTGAATTCCTGGCTTTCAAAAATGAGCTTTCCACCCACTTCCAATGATTCAACCGGCACACCCAATCCATGCCAGGCCAGACGCCCTAACAGAACCTCACCCGGCCTTGGAAAAGCCCCTTCCACAATCCGGACCTCTCGATGCACTTCAAACGCTGCTGGAGTCACACCGCGAAGCAGGCCCTGACTCTTTTCGCCTTCGATAAATACATTTCCCATGTAGTGAACTTCACCACTCACAGAAGGCGCATCGAGTCGCACCTCGATGCCACGCACGCCAGCTGTGACCTGCTCCTCTGCCTGGACCTGCACTTCGCTTCGCTCCACGCTTTCCTCGGATCCAGCGCCAAGCAGAATCACATTCTGAGGAGTTCCACTTGCTCTCAGGACCTGATCCATCCCCCGGTTGAACGATGCCGCAGAGAAGATAAGAAAAACCACGAGAGCAGCCCCTCCGATCTTCTGGACCAATTTCCAGGGATCACGGATCAAGTTTCTAACTGCGTATGAGAAAGGCAACATGTCAGGCTGATCTAAGGGAGTTAACAATGGGCTTCCGGGAAGCCACGAAGGCAGGCCAAAGTGAGGCAATCAAACCCAGCCCCACGGCAATACCCAGGCCCGCGAATGTCACGTTCAAGTCCGGGCGCAACGCCAGGGTAAGTCCCTCATTACCCAAGGTGAAACGCTTCAAGTTGAAGAAAGTGGCTGCCGCGACGCATCCTACGATGCCTCCAAGAAATCCCAGGATGACACCTTCCCAGAGCATGACAGCCCCAACCGCAGCCCGGGAGAACCCCACCGTCTGAAAAATGGCATTCTCCTTGATGCTTCCCCGAACCACGAGGAGAAGAGCATTTGCCACCAGGGCAAGAACCGCAGCAACAGCGCCGAATCCAAGCCATCGCGTGAAACCAACCATTTCAATCATGTCCTTGGCGGTTTGAGCGAAGAAAGCTTTTTCCGGTTTTGTGCTGGTTGGAGCCTGGTCAGATTTGAACAGTGTATCGATCGCTGCAGCGACCGCGTCCAGCTTCGACGGATCATCCACCCTGACATTGAACTGAGTGACTGTACCCAGGCCTATCCTTGAAGACTGCTGCAGGAACGGCAGGTGCACATAGGCAACATTGTTGTCCTGGGGTTCCGGGGAACGGATAATTCCCGAGACAAACACACGCACCCCCACTGCCTCGAACTGATCCCCGGGCTTGAGCCCACGGCGAGCGGCAAAATGTTCTCCGAGAAGGGCTCCGTCACTTCTCCCGGTCCATGCTTTGTACGATCCATCGACGATTTCCAGGTTCGGATTGAACGTCTCAAGTTCTTCCGGCGGCACCCCACGAAAAGTGATGACATCGAGGCTGGCACCGCAATTGTTCACCACAATCTGAATCGGGATGACTTCAGCAACCCCGGGTATTCTCCGAATGTCAGGTTGATAGTGTTCGGGAAGTTTTGATGTCGACGGGCAGAAGCGATTCTCCCGGTAAACGACAAGAGTCGAATCATCCGCACCGGATCTGGTTGCGACGCGCAGAGAGGACTGCATCGTTTCCACTGCGGTGAATAGAAACATTCCGGCTGCCACTCCAGCTATGGTAAGCAAGCTGCGAACGCGATGGCGGGTCACCTGCTTGAACGCCAGCACGGCTAAATGAATCACCTTCCTCATACCGCCGCTACCTCCTTACTTTCAACCAACTGCCCTTTCTCGAGGTGCAGTGTGCGATCAGCCGCGCTCGCCGCCTTGGCGTCGTGAGTTACCATCACGATTGTTTTGTTGTGAACTGAGGCGAGTTCACCCAGCAGGCTCAGGATCTGGTCAGCGCTTTCACGGTCGAGATCCCCGGTAGGCTCGTCTGCCACCAGGAGCTGCGGATCAGCGACGAGAGCCCGGGCTATGGCAACTCGCTGTTCCTGCCCACCGGACAATTCCGAGGGGCGATGGTCAGCCCGGTCTGCCAGACCCACTAAGTCCAGCGCGGCGTTAACTTTGGCGCGCCTCGCTGATTTCGACAGCCCCTTCTGAAGTAGCAGTGGCAGCTCGACATTCTCGTAAGCCGAGAGAATCGAGACGAGGTGATAGAGCTGGAAGATATATCCGCACTCCGTGGCCCGCCACTTGGTCAGCTGTCCCCGGCTCATCCGGCTTATCTCCCGGTCTCCCACCCAGAGTTCGCCGGACGTGGGTTGATCAATCCCGGAGATCAAATTCAACAAGGTGGTTTTACCTGATCCTGACGGTCCCATCAGGGCGAGAAACTCCCCTCGCGGCACATCGAGTGTCAATTTCTCCAGCGGAATCACTTCGATCCTGCCTTTGCGATAGACCTTAGTTAGATCACGACAACGAATCAGAGGTTGCTCACTCATCGTTTCCTCCTTTTGCGATCGGCTTCACCTTACTTCCGACCTCCAACTCATCGGGAGGCCCAACGATGACACGGTCCCCGGGACGGATGTCACCGGTTGCCAAAACGAAACCGTCTTTAGATTCGTTCGAAAGCACGACGGTGCGCTTCTCGACCCTCGCCCCCGAATCATCAATCGCCCAGAGTTCCGCCTCCATTCCGCTTCGATTGATCAGCGATGCTTCCGGAACGAAAATTGAAATCCTGCCACTCTCCCCGGCTGCACCCTCGTTTGATGAACCGTCCGGCTCCACTCCGGAAGCCAGGAACTCGGCACGGCAAAGCATATCCGGGCGCAATCGATGGTCGGGATCCTCCACTCTGACCTTGGCCTGCAGCGTGTTCCGCTGCAGGTCCGCCTCGCCTACAATCCGTGTCACGGTACCCTTGAAAACCCGGTCTGGCAGGAAGTTCGAACGCAAACGTACTGCCTGCCCCACATTGAGCTGAGCCGCCTCCTCTAGGGGAACATCGATACGGGCCTGGAGTTCGCCGGGTTGATACAGAATCGCCACGGTCGCCGAATCAGGATCATCCATATCGAGCATTCGTTTCTGCCCCGGAACTGCCAGAAGTCTCAACACCACCCCGTCGATGGGGGACGTGATATTCGTTCGCGCAAGCGCGAGGCGACGCCGTTTCACTTCGACCTCCGCACGAAGGATTTTCGCCTCAAATTCCTTCCTCGTTGCCTCGAGGCTCTCCAGGTCACTTTCAAGTTCGACCCGGGAAATCTTCAAGGCATCCACCTCACTCTCGTGAGTTTCCAACTGGAGTTTGGCCAGCGTCAGGGCCTCCTCAGAAATGGCCCCGGCCCTGGCTCGCTCCAATCGTTTCAAGCGATCCTCAAGCTCAAGGCATCTCTTTCCGCCGGCCTCCACCTTTTTGTCCAGGGTCACAATTCGCGCCGCTCCCGCTTTAATGGCCGACTCATGCGCCTCTGCCTGCGCTTTCAATGAGGTGAGATCGCTTTCCGCCGTCTCCAGATCCAATTCAAAGTCTTCACTGATGAGTTCTGCCAGGATTTGTCCTTGTTTGACCACTTCTCCTTCCAATACGCCGACACATTCGACCACCCCGTTCACCAAGGCGGTTGCTTT
>JABSSQ010000114.1 GCA_013213905.1 Verrucomicrobiales bacterium
CGAATAGGCTTGTTAACTGATGCAAACTTTTTGATGGTTTCCCACGATTATGGCCGTTAAAGCAAATCGCCGCGGACTTTTGACCCTTCTCGCCGCCCCTCCGCTAATGGCTGGTTTCATGGCAATTATATGGTCTACAGAGTTTGTCAGCGAACTTGAAAATGTAACAACCGATTGGAGATTCCAAGCCAGAGCAGACACTGATCCTCCGCCAGACCCTCGAATAGCCCTGATCGGGATCGGAGACCACTCTCTGAAAACCGCAGGAAGACGCTGGGAAGAGTGGACCCGAGACATTCACGGAGCTTTCGTCGATGCCTTGGGGCTGAGACCTCCAAAGATCCTCGCTTTCGATCTATTCTTCTCCGAGCCGAGCCTCAATCCAGAGCACGACGAAGCTTTCGCATTTGCTATGGAACTGCACCCGGGGGCGATCACCGGGATGAGGATCGATGAAACGACAGCTCATATCAAAAACGACCCCACTCCTCCGCCCTATCTCCAGGGAACCCACCCCATAACCAATGTTACCGGCGATACCTCGAAGATGTTGCACGGCACTCGAGCAAACGCCCCAATTAAACTACTGGCCGAGGTGGCATGGACCGGCTTCGTAAATTGTCCTGCCTCCAAATCCGACGGTATGCGCAGGTCTATTCCACTAGTTGGGATGGTTCAGGACACGGTCTACCCCTCGCTTGTATTGCAAATCCTAATGCGCCTCGAAGAGATCCCCTCTGAGAAGGTTGACGTTGTGATGGGAGAATTCGTAAAATTACCAAAAATGGGTGGAGGGCATTGGCAAATCCCGATCGACGAAAGCGGTGCGATGGCACTCAATTATCGCAATACTGAACTGCTGGAGATCACCGACTACGTGGCGACAATGGGCGAGCTTAGTGGTTTCGAAGAGTCGGGAATTTGGCCGGATGGATACCCTGAACTCACAGATCAAATTGTCATTATTGGTCAGAGCGCAGAGGGTCTTCCAGATCTCGGGCCAACGCCATACAGCCCTCGCGACCCATTATTTCGCGTTCAAGCTACCGCACTGAACAATATTTTACAAAACGACTACATAACGAAAGCCCCAAAAGGGCTTTCTTTCACGATTTGGCTCCTCGTCGCCTGGTTGACTCTGTTTTTTCTCCGCAAGGCTCCTGTAGCTCTGGAAATGATCGTTCCCTTTCTGATCGTGATTATTTATGGTCTGATTGCTTTCTATGCTTTCGAACACCATTCATTTACTCTCCCCATAGTCCTGCCTGTCGCAGGATTCGTACTCATCCATACCATTGCCATAGGTGACAGGCTCATTATTGAGTTACAGGAGAAACGCTATATCAAGGGAGTCTTCGGCTCATATGTATCGCCTGAAGTTGTCGAACAGATCGTTGATTCTGGAAAGTTTCCTGAGCTAGGAGGAGAGGAAGTAAATATTTCGATTCTGTTCAGCGACATCCAAGGGTTCTCAACTTTTTCCGAAGAGTTGTCTGCAGTCGAACTGGTGGATTTGATGGTAGAATATCTATCAGCGATGACTGACATCATCACTGATGACGGAGGAACACTAGACAAATACATTGGTGACGCGATTGACGCGATGTATGGAGCTCCAATCCCGCTCGAAGATCACGCATACGTTTCTGTCACATCCACGATTCGGATGCAGCAAAAACAGGGCGAACTCCGTGAGAAATGGAAGAGTGAAGGGAGGAAGGAGCTTATTCAAAATATGCGCACTCGCATCGGGCTAAATACCGGAACCGCAGTTGTTGGAAATATGGGTTCGGTTAGGCGCTTCAATTACACGATGATGGGAGACAACGTAAACCTCGGGGCCCGTTGTGAATCCGGCGCCAAGCAATATGGCGTTTACACGATGATTACAGACGATACCCGAAACGCCGCAGTCAACGCAAAAGACGATGTTCTCTATCGCTACCTTGATCAGATTGTAGTCAAAGGGCGAACCCTGCCAGTCAAGGTTCACGAAGTCGTCGGATTCAAGCGTGACATCCAATCAGCAACTCTGGACTGCCTGGATCTGTATGAGCAGGGCCTCAGTGCTTACCTGGAGAAAAACTGGGACAAAGCAATCGGAAAGTTTGAAAGAGCTTCAACCATTGAAGTGTTTCAGCCTGATCGCGACCCGGGGATCGCGACCAACCCATCGCTAGTTATGATTGAGCGATGCGGAATCTACAAAGTCTCTCCTCCCCCAGCCGACTGGGACGGAGTATTTCGAATGACATCGAAATAAGCGATCTGCTCCATGAAATTCCTGCCAGCTGCACTACCGACGCTTTTGCTTGGATTTCTTTGGTCCTTTAGCTTGTTTGTGACAGCCGAAGTTCGGATGGACGGCAATCCCTATCTCATCGCCCGGCTAGTTCCACATGCTGCGAAACTCTCAATCCTAAAAGGTTCGAATCGTCCTACAACATCTTCTGGAATCTACTGGAGAAGACTTTATCGCCCAACCGAAGTCAAGGAACATCGCGAACGTTACGGCAAAAACAGCCAACTCATCGAACGGTCATCCCTCAGCAACGGCCCCCTTGGGGCTCTCTCGTTTCATTCAAGCCCTCAGGTGACTCACTTTTCGATTCCTCTATGGTTCGCTCTGGTTTTCACGCTTCTCATTTCCGGCACAGCACTATGCTTCATCAGCAGACGGGCGCCCGAAGAATACCTATCCTCCTAAGCACAAAAAAACCGGGCGCCCCTTTCGGAACGCCCGGTTTGAAAGTCAGATCCGGATCGTGAATCAAACGCGATCCGGAGTCTCGGGACATGATTACATCATGCCGCCCATGCCGTGGTCATGGGAGTGAGCTTCAC
>JABSSQ010000115.1 GCA_013213905.1 Verrucomicrobiales bacterium
ATAGGTGACGACGACATGCCGAGGCTGTTGGAAGCGTTGGGATAGTCGAGTGTGAGGCCGCGGAGCCAGAGCAGGTTGCCGTCGAGGTCAAGGCAGATCACATCGTTGCTCGAATAGAAGGCATAGATGCGCTCGCCATCACTTGCCGGGGTCGGCGCGGCAACGCAGGTCTTCTTATGGGACATGGTTCGGCCGGTCGTCCAGAAACGGCGTTCCCAGACCGGGCTGCCGTTGGCTGCGTTGAAACAAAGGACGTGAAGTTGTTTCTGGTCGGGACCGCTCGCAGCGGTGACAAAAACTTTATCGCCAACGGTGATTGCGCTGCCAAGACCGCGGCCCGGGAGGGAGACCTTCCAGGCAAGGGTGGCGTCGCTCAATTCGGCAGGAACGCCGGCGGCGTCGGGATCATATCCGGAGGCATTCGGACCTCGAAAATTCAACCAGTCCGCCTGGGCTGAAACGGCGAAGAAGAGGGAACAGAAGATGAGAGAGCAAATTTTCATCGAATCGAGAAGCTAATCACTGACATCTTGGTTACTCACCACGGCGCCGAGCCGGCTCGGTCGCGTCGGGCGTGGGTTTGCGATCGGTCGACAGGATCGCCGTTCCTGTCTCGTCGGTAACGCGCAGTTGAAATTGCCATTGCACGGTCCAGTCCTGTTCCTGCTCGTTCTGGCAGGCCTTTACGAGCAGGGTGTTTTTCCCTTCGTTGAGGTGAACGGGAAGAATGTACTGATCGATGCGAATACCGCGATGGTATTCATCGCGGCCGAAAACGAGTTCACCGTTTAGCCAGATCTTCCACGCATTCTTGCAGCCGAGGCGCAGCTGGGCATCCCGGGCTTTGGCTGAATTGAATTCCGTGTAGGCGTAGCCAACGACCTGCTTGAGAGGTGAGAAAGGCTTATTGAAATCGACCATGCCGTAGTCGTCGGAGGTGGAGTAAGCCTGCCAGGAGATTTCTTTCCCTTCCTTTCCGGGATAGCTGCCCTTGAGATCGATGGATTCTTCAGGCGGATAGGCCACGTCAAAGCCTCCGCGGTCGGTATTGTCAAACGGGGCGATCAGATCCCAATACATGAGAAAACCGAACTGGCGTGGCAGATCGACCTTCTGATCCAGTTTCTCGCGGAGCAGCTTGGCGATCTCGTCGATCTGGTCGACTTCGCGAGCCGCGTCGAGTGCGCTTGTCAGGGTGGTGACGCTCTCTTCCTTACGTCCTTGGTTGAGAAGGTTCTGCCCTTCGTCGATGAGCCGGGCAACGGCTTCGCGGCGAAGTCCGGGGCTGGGATCGTCGATGAACCCGGGGACAATCGCGTCTGCATCGTTCGGGTTGACCCGGTGATAGAGGTCAAAGGCGAGTCGGCGGGCATTGGGTTCGTTTTCCCGGTCGAGGAGGAAGGTCTTGATGCCGTCGACGGGTAGATCGGCAGAAGCCGCGAGTTGCTTTTCGAAGACGGTCTCAACCGCGCTGCGCATCCAGTTGCGGGCGAGCGGGCTGGCGCTCTCCATCGCCTGGAGAACGGGAATGATGATCTCAAACCCTTGACCGGTGAGCTCCGCCCAGGCTTTGGCGGCTTCCGCGTTGCCGGCACCTTCGGGGCCGACTTTGGAAATTTGATCGAGCGGCGTGGTCCACGCCTCGGCATTGAGATCGGCAGCCGGGAGGAATGTCAGGGCGAGTGAAGTCGCCAGGAAGAGGACAGGTTTCATATGACGAGGTCAGAATAACGAAACGGTTGGAGGCGCTTCAAGTTATTCGAGCCCCGCAAAACCGTCATTTAGCGATCTTTTCGTAAAGTGCCAGCGTCTCTCTCGCGATCTCCGCCCAACTGAAAGTGCTGAGGACGCGTTCGCGACCTGCCTTGGCCATTCTTTCCCGGGTGTCGTTGTCGCGCATCAGTTCATTGATGCCTGCGGCAAGGTCGCTGGCAAAGGCGTCAGGATCTGTCGATTCGAAGGGCGATTCAGACTGTTGTTCAAGCGGAACGAGCAATCCGGTTTCACCGGGAATGATGATTTCCTTCATGCCGCCCACTGCCGAAGCGACGACTGGCGTTTCGCAGGCCATGGCCTCGAGGTTGATGATGCCGAAGGGCTCGTAAATAGACGGAGTGCAGAAAAGAGACGCGTGGCTGTAGAGATGAATCTTTTCCTCGGTCGCGACCATTTCCTCGATCCAGACAATCTTGCCGCCGAATCCTTCGCGGGCCGTATTGACGGCCGCTTCCATCTCGGCGGCAATCTCGGGCGTGTCCGGTGCGCCGGCACAGAGGACGACCTGGGTGTTCGGGTCGAGGTGCTGGATGGCATTCACCAGGTGAATGATTCCTTTCTGGCGGGTGATGCGCCCCACGAAAAGGACGTAGGGAATGTCAGGATCGACTCCGTATTTCTCGAGGGTCGTTTTGTCGAATGTTGGGGTGTATTCGTCAGGATCGATGCCGTTGTAAATCACAGGAACGCGTTCTTCAGGAACATCAAAGAGGCGCAGGATGTCTTCCTTGGTTTCGTTGGAGACGGCAATGACGGCATTGGCCATTTCGATGGCCGTTTTCTCGAGCCAGAGAGTGAAGTCATATCCTCCGGCGAGCTGTTCGCGCTTCCACGGGCGCAGGGGTTCGAGTGAGTGAACGGTCAGGGCCATGGGCAGGCCGTAATTGAGGTGGGCAAGGATCCCTCCGAAATGGGAATACCAGGTGTGCAGGTGGACGACATCGGCGTCGATGTCGCGGGTATTGAAGTTAAGGCAGTTCTGCAAGGCGGAAAACACCGACTGCAATCCCTGCGGTGCGGTGTAGTCGGACTTGTCGGTCGCTGTTCCGAAAACCTCAGGATTCTGTCCTTCGACCAACTGGTCTCCAAAGCAACGCACTTCCACGTCGCAGAGCTTGGAGAGCTCACGGGAAAGATACTGAACGTGGATGCCGGCGCCGCCGTAGATATTGGGCGGGTATTCGTTGGTCAGGAGGAGCGGTTTCATGAATGACTAGAACAGAGCGAGCTAGAATCGAATTTCAACTGTGGAACGCCACTCCGCGACGGCGACTTGTCCTGTGTGACGTTCGCTTAAGACTTTCTGGAGGGCATGGGACTGCTCACTTTCACCATGCACGAGGAAAACTCGCTCTTTTGAGCCTCCCATGGCATCGAAGTATTCGAGTAACTCGCTTTGATCGGCGTGACCACTGAAGGAGTCGAGGATCTCGACCGAGGCGCGGAGTTTGAATGACTCACCGAAGATATTGACCTCTTCCTCTTCGTTTCGAATTTTGGCACCGAGCGTGTTTTGGGCACAGTAGCCGACAAAGAGAATGGTGTTCTTCGGATCCTCGATGTTGTTGCGGAGATGGTGCAGGATGCGTCCCGCCTCGCACATGCCGGAAGCGGAAATGATGATGGCCGGTTCGTGAACTTCGTTGAGTTTCTTCGACTCAGTCACTTTGCGAACCATAGTCAGGTTTTCGAATCCGAAAGGATTTCGCTTTTCAAAGAGGAAGTCATAGACCTCGCTGTTGAAACACTCCGGATGGATCCTGAAAATCTCGGTGGCATTTACCGCGAGCGGGCTGTCGACGAAAATGGGGACTTCGGGGATGTCGCCGGCTTCGGTCAGTTCGTGTAGGACGTAGATGAGTTGCTGGGTCCGCTCCACGGCAAAGGCCGGGATGATGATCTTACCCTTTTTCTCCAGAGCGCGATTGATGATGTCCTTAAGGAGATGGTTGGCCTGGGTGGGAAGCTCATGTTCGCGGTTTCCGTAGGTGCTTTCCATGATGAGGTAGTCAACGTCATCAGCATTGACCGGGTCGCGGAGCAGTTCATTGTCACCCCGCCCGACATCACCGGAGAAGAGCAGCCGCTTCTTGGTGCCGTTCTCCTCAATATCGAGTATGACCTGGGCGGATCCGAGAATGTGTCCCGCATCAATGAAGGTGAGAGACACACCATCAGCGATTGGTATGGCGCGGTCGTAGCCAATGTTCACGAACTGTCGGACACAGTTCTCGGCATCAATCTCCGAATAGATGGGCTCAATTTCGGGTTCTCCGCGTTTCTTGCGACGCCGGTTGAGCCATTTTGTGTCCTGGGTTTGGATGCGTGCCGAATCAACCAGCATGATCTGGCAGAGATCTCGGGTGGCAAAGGTGGAGTAAATATTCCCGGTGAAGCCCTGCTTGCAGAGATTGGGGAGATTCCCGGAATGGTCGATGTGGGCGTGAGAGAGCACGACGCAGTCGACTGAAGAAGGTTCGAAGAAGAAATTACGGTTCCTGTCAAAGGAGGTGTCGCGCCTTCCCTGGTAGAGGCCGCAGTCCAGAAGGATGCGCTGGCCGTTGATCTCTAGCAGGTGTTGGGAACCGGTTGTGGTCTCAGCCGCACCACAGAAGGTAATTTTCATGCGGCGGTTCTATCGCTTTCGCGAAAGGGGAGCAAGCTTCTTGGGAGAGACTTTGTATAAGTTTACCAAGAAATTTGGCGGTCGTTTCATAATTTCTGTAAGTAAAATAGGGATGTTTTAAAAATAATTAAAGAAATCTTAAATTTTATCTTGTCTTAATATTAACTTTGTTCTAAATTCATTCACATGAACCGGATTGCGACCACCATTACCGCTTTGACTGCCCCCGTGTTTCTGGCTTCGGCTGTCCAGGCAGACGATGCTCTTCTGCAGCAGATCAATTCACGACTCATGGCTATTGAGAGCCGTCTGAATGCTCTCGAAGAGGAAACTCAGCCAGGCAGCAGTTCTTACGCTGAGCTCAGCGATGCTGCGACACTCGAGGCGACTAACAGCACTCCTTCCAAAATTCCTGCTCCTCCGATTCCCGAGACGACCGCACCGGCTCCCGCTCCGGAGGAAAAGAAAGCTCCCGTTCAGCGTGCTTCCTCCACTTACGTGATCAAAGACGGTGACACCCTTGGCAGCATCGCCCGCGCTCACGAGATTGAGCGAGGAGAGCTTCTCAAGGCAAACCGCCTCAGCGAGGGACAGCCTATTTACATCGGTGAAACGCTTCTAATTCCCGGCACAGAGCCGCTTGGAGCTGAAACATCCAGCACCACGCAGGTGGCCAAGGTCGATGCTCCCGATGCCACTCCCGTTAAGGAGAAGTCCATTGTGGTGGGTGAAACCGGGAATACTTCTTCCGGCAATGCTTATACGGTCATCTCCGGCGATACATTGACCTCCATCGCGAAAAAGAACGGAACTACCGTTGCAGCGATCAAGCAGGCCAATGGACTTAAGGACGATGTGATCGGTCTCGGTCAGAAGCTTGCCATGCCATCTGCCGGATCGGCTCCTGTTAAGGAAACGACGACTGAAGTTGCCTCAAGCGACGCGGGTAACTCTGAGGATGTCAGCTACGAGTATGACAATCCGCTCCTGAACCAAGAAGAGACCTACGGATACTACACCGTCAATAAGGGTGACAATCTCTACGCCCTGGCCCGTGACTTTTTCACCACCATGGCTGAGCTCCAGCGCCTCAATCGCCTTGGCAGCAGCACCCTGATTTATCCCGGCAACGAACTGATCGTTCCCACGACCAAATACAACGAATTTCACAACTCCAGTGACGTTGCCCAGCGGTAGGTCCACGCCGCATACGAATTTGTCTCCGATGCAGTCCCCGAGGTTGCGGATGAGACATAGTTGAGTGGTCAGAAAACCCGGTCCCGAAAGGGGCCGGGTTTTTTATTGCTCCGTTTCGACGGTTTCTGTGGCTGCGGATTCTGCAACCTGGCCGCTATCGTCAGGCTCGGAGTCTTCTTCAGGGGCCTCTGTCTCGCTTTGGGGTGCTTCTGTCTCGCTTTGGGGTGCTTCTGCCTCTTCCTCCATCGCCTCCGGAACAATGACCTGCAGCTTCACTTCGCCGGTGTCGACGGGTGAACTGGACTCGCGGATATCGACCGTGAACAAGGTCTCATCGATACCGCGCTGGGCGAGAAGCTCTTTCACCTTGGTGGCCCGGTTCTCACAGAGATACTCGTTGAATGCGGCGGCACCTCCCTGGCATCGAACCGGGGAAATCGTGATCGGATTCCCGGCGAAGGGAGGCTCCAGCAGCAAAGAGACTAGCTCCTCGACCACCGAAGTCTGATCAGCCTGGAGTAACTGGGTGCTTCGGGAAAACAGTATCGAAGGCAGATCGACATAGTGGACAATGCGTTCCGCCGGGAGCGCCTGGATCATGACCGGTTCACCGGGTTCCTGAGCGGCTTCAGTGACTTGCGGCTTCGGCAGCGCGAGTGGTTGAGCGCGGACCGGAGCAATTCCGTTCCCGCCGCCGCCATTGATGCGGGAGAGATCGCTGAGCATTACCAACGCCGGGTAAATTTTCGCCAGCGGCAGCCCGGGGATCTCAAAAAGCTCTTCGGCGGTCGGATAGGATTCGAAGTCGAGGAGAGCTTCCTGGGATTCCAGCGTGGTGAGATTGACCTTAATGTCAGGAAGGTCGTCCGTGTTGACGATACAGATCCGGTTGATCAGATTCCGGTCAATCATTAGCGGCTCAATGAGGATCTTGAGTGCGGCGACCGAAATGACACTGTCGGTGAGACCGGACAGGAGAACCCGATCGTCCCAGAAAACCAGCATGCCTTCGTGGGTGGATAGTCCCAGTTCCTCGAGCAGGCTCTTCAGGTCCTCCAAATCCGGCATGGTTGCTTCCGGATCGACCTGGAGTCCCCGGTTGATGATGGCCAGGTCGGGGCGCACCGATTTCACCGAGGTGGCCAGCATCTGGCCGGTTTCTTCGGAGTCGACGGTCCCGTTGAATTCCACGCCGGTTTCGGCAAAGCGAATCGACAGCAAGGGCGGGTCTTTCGGGGAAAATGCAACAGAGCGGGCTCCTGTGAGCAGGAGACCAAAGATCAGGCAGACTCTGAGTGCGTTTCGCATCGTGAAATGGTTCCTGCGGGAGAGGCCGACACAGGCGTTTCATTAGATTGCGCTTGGAGGGGCAAAGTCAATCACGCAGGCGAGGGGATCGCTTCTTGTTGAACGATTCTTCTTGGCGATCAGGACGGGACAATTCTAACCTAGAGTCCTTCGCCACTTGCGTGGAATCATCCTTGCGCTTTTGTTCCCGTTCCTCCCCTCTGACTTTTCGATGGCCGACATCCAATCCCTCAAAGAAGCCCTCTCTGTTTCTCCCGACAATCTGCCACTTCTCCTCATGCTGGGCGACGCCTACATCGAGGAGCTTGAATTCCAGCAAGCCCGGCAAACTTATGAAAGCGCGCTGAAGGTGGATCCCGGCAATCCGGTTGCCCGGACCCAGATTGCGCAACTGCTTGAGCTCGAGGGACGTTCGTCTGAGGCCATTCTTCGACTCGAACAGGTGGTGGCTGAACATCCCGACTTTGCTCCTGCCTGGATGATGAGAGCCAAGCTGGCTCTCACCGAGAACAACGGCAGAGAGGCTCGCGAGTATTACGAGAAGGCAGTTTCGATTGATCCGGCGCTGCAGAACGATGATCTGCTGAAGCGGATTCGCCAGGCTGGTGGACGCCGCAAGATGGAGGAGCCTCGCGAGCCCACGCCTCAGGCCAACGCGGATATGCAGGCAGGGGCCTACTACGATCCGGAGTTTGAGGAGGACGATTTCGACGATGATCCCTACGGGGATGATTCCGAAATTGAGATCGAGTTTATACAGCGCACAGATGTGAACTTTAAGAATGTCGGCGGCATGGATGCCGTCAAAGAAGACATTCGCATGAAGATTCTCTACCCGATGGAGAATCGTGAGCTCTTCGAGGCCTACGGCAAAAAGGCCGGTGGTGGTGTCCTCCTTTACGGTCCTCCCGGATGTGGCAAAACGTTGATCAGCCGGGCCACGGCGGGGGAAATCAATGCCAAGTTTCTCAGTGTCGGGCTGCACCAGATTCTCGACATGTGGATCGGGAAATCGGAGGAAAAGCTTCACGAAATCTTCGAACTGGCGCGACGCAACGCCCCGGCGGTGCTGTTCTTTGACGAGGTCGACGCTCTCGCTGCTGACCGGAAGGACATGCGGACCTCAGCCGGCCGCACCCTCATCAATCAGTTTCTTGCCGAACTCGACAGCGAATCTGCGGAGAATGACGGTGTTCTCGTGCTGGGTGCGACCAATGCTCCCTGGCATCTTGACTCGGCTTTCCTGCGTCCGGGCCGCTTTGACCGGCTCGTCTTTGTCCCGCCGCCCGACGTCGAGGCGCGCGAGGAAATCATCAAGATCATGGCCGACGGCAAGCCTGTCTCCGGGTTGGACCCGCAGGGCCTGGCCAAGCGAGTGAAGGAATTTTCCGGAGCTGATATCAAGGCGATGTTCGATCAGGCCATTGAGGCGTCACTTTCCGAGGCGATGAAGTCCGGGAAAGTGGTGCCGGTGACGCAGAAACAGCTCGCCAAATGTGCCAAGACCGTTAAGCCCAGCACAAAGAAATGGTTCGAGAGTGCCCGCAACTACGCACTCTACGCCAACCAGAGCGGTTTCTACGATGATATCCTGGAATATCTCGGGATTGATAAGCCCTGAGTGAGGATAGCTGCCCGAGAAACAGAATGAGCGAACTGGCGCATGGATTGCTCCTTCAGGAGCAGGGACGACTGGAGGAAGCGGAGACTTGCTTTTACGGCGTGTTGACTCGCGAACCGGAGAACGACTTTGTCTACGGACGACTCGCCCTCTGCCAGCTCAGCATGCCGGGGAAGAAAAAGACAGCCTTGGAGACGATTGAAAAGGCGATCCAGCTTCGTGCCGACGAACCTTTTTACCATGGCGTGAAGTCTCTCATTCTCTCCGAGCTGAGGCGTGGTAAGGAAGCTCTTGAGGCTGCCGACCGGGCTGTGGCCCTGAATCCGGAGGATGGATTCTCTCTCGCCACCAAAGCGAACGCCTATTGTGCGATGGATCGCTGGGCGGAAGGGGAGGAGTGGAGTCGCAAAGCCCTCGCGGTCGACAGTGACAACGCCATGGCGGCCAACCTGCTGACGCATACCCTCCGGCTCCAGGGGAAATCTTCGGAAAATGCCGCCGCGGTGGAGCAGTTGCTGGCTGAGGATCCCGAGGACAGCTTTGTTCACGTCAACGCCGGC
>JABSSQ010000116.1 GCA_013213905.1 Verrucomicrobiales bacterium
CAACGTGGTTAACTAAGACACTATTTTTGATTTCAGCTTCATGAGCGACCAATCACAGTCGAACAGCTCTTCCGCGAAAGCTCTTCTAACGGGCGTCGCGATCCTGGTTTCTTTCGGATTTATCGTGCTGATTCTCACCAGCAATTCCGGGCGCGAAAGCGTCGAAGACATCGCCTATAAGGGCGAATTCACTGCTGAAGTGACTGAAGCCCGATGGGCCAATCTCGAAGAGATCACTGCGGCTCAGGAAGCGCTCGTTGATCCCGCAAAAGTTGACGCTGCGTTCAAGGATCTTGCCAAGAACCCGCCGGCTGCCGCGAAGAGCGACATCGTCGTTCCCGGTTCTCCAACTTTCATGAAGCAGGCTGAGGAAGCAGTTGCCGCCACCGAGGCTGCAAAAGCTGAGAAGCCTGCCGAGCCTGCAGAGGGCAGCGAAGAAGCTAAGCCCGCGGAGGCGGGTGCGGAAACCGCTCCTGAAGAGAAGAAGCCCGAAGGCGCTCAAAAAGGCGCAAAAGGAAAGGGTAAAGCAAAAGGGAAGGGCGAAGCCTGATCCAGCTGCTAGGACCGCTGACAAAAACAATTTCTATGACACTGCCAGAACCGACACCTGAGGAAATGGAGGAAAGAGCGGCAATTGACCGTTCGACTCGTTATCCTGTGATGTTCTTCTTCACCAGTGCGGCAGCTTGGTTGCTGGTGGCAACGTTGCTTGGATTGGTGAGTTCAGTGAAACTCCGTCTGCCCGGGCTTTGGGATGATTGTGCTTTCATGGCCTATGGTCGTCTTTTTCCAGCTCACCTGAACTCCCTCGTTTACGGATGGGCCATGCAGGCGGGTGTTGGCGTGATGCTCTGGCTCATGGCCCGCCTGACCCGCAACCAGCTCCGTAACCAGGCCGGCATCCTTGTTGCCGGCCACCTTTGGAATGCCGGTGTGACTTTCGCGGTTTTCACATCCTGGTTTGGATTCGGTAACTCTCTTCCTCTGCTGGACTTCCCGAAGTGGGTGTGGCCGTTCCTCGGGATTTCCTACCTTCTCATCGTGGCCGGAATCATACCGATGTTCCGCAATCGCCGTGAGTCCCTAGTCTATGTGTCCGAGATGTATATCGTCGGGGCAGCGCTTTGGTTCCCGTGGATTTTCTTTACCGCCAATATCCTGATTGGAAAGGGTTCCGCCCCGGTTATGGCTTCCGGTCTCGATGCCTGGTATATCACCAACCTGATATACTTCTGGATGGCGCCGGTCGCCCTCGCGGTGGCCTACTACATTGTCCCGAAAATTGCCGGCCGCCCCATCTACAGCTACCCGCTGGCTCACGCCAGCTTCTGGTTGCTTGCGTTTCTTGCCGGGTGGACCGGGTTCTCCCGCTTCATGGGTGGACCGTTTCCGGCGTGGATGCCTGCAGTCAGTGGTGCCGCAACTATTTTCATTCTGCTCGCCATTGCTGCGACAGTCTTCAACCTGATGGCGACCCTGAAGGGGTGCTCCAAGATCTGGGAGTTCAGCCCGTCTCTCCGCTTCACCGTTTTCGGAATGCTGATGCTGGCGACCTACGCTGTTCTGGCTGCTTTTAGTTCCACTTTCTCTTTCGGTCAGGATCTCCAGTTCAGCCACTTCCTGGTCGGTCTCGATACGCTTGCAATCTACGGCTTCTTCTCAATGACAATTTTCGGAGCGATCTACTTCATCGTTCCCCGGATTACCGGAGCAGAGTGGCCTTCCGGTAAGCGAATCCGCACGCACTTCTGGTTCAGTACCTACGGCATCATCACACTCATCGTGACCATGCTCATTGGTGGTATTGCCCAGGGCGGAAACCTGGCCAACTGGGACCAAGCGTTTTCCACCTCTTTTGTGAACTCATCCGCCTATGTCGTGGGACGTGCGCTCGCCTGGGCGATGATTTTCTTCTCTAACTTTTCATTCCTTTACCAGCTGGCTCTGATGTTTGCGGGTAAGGGGCGTAAGTCGGACGGACCGACCTTGATTCATGCCAAGCCGGGCGAAGCCGAAAGTGCCAGGGCTGCCGCTGGTCTGTAATTTAATTGGATTTGTAGAATACGAATGAAGTCTGATGCCTTCACAAAACTGATCGGTGGACTGGCCATTGCTTTTGCGTTGCCGTTGATCCTCCTGATCGTCATTCCTTTCAATCACCAGTCGAGCCTGCAGCCTGTCCCTTATCCGGAAGGCCAGGAGGTCGACGGCGGCATGGCCGCTTATCCGGACGCAACGCTCTACAAGGTGGGGGAGAGTGATTACGGCGCCAAGATATACGCGGCTGAAGGTTGCGCTTACTGCCACACGCAGGTGGTGCGTCCGACCTACGCGGGTCCTGATATGTGGCGCCGCGGTTGGGGTGGACGCGAAGAGGACGGTCTCGCCCGCGAAACCCGTCCTCTCGACTACGAGCAGGAGGAAATTGCCTTGCTTGGCTATCAGCGCATTGGGCAGGACCTCTCCAACGTAGGTCACCGCATCACGACTCGTGAATTGATGCACCAGCACCTTCTCGATCCTCGTAGCATCGACGCCGACAGTGGTATGCCGGCTTATAAGCACCTTTACCGCAAGTCTCCCTACGGAAAGGGTTGGGAGCCCACCGCCAAGGCTGAGGCCCTGGTTGATTACCTGCTTTCACTGAAGAAAGACCAGCCGCTTCCAGGAGTTGTCACCACTGGAGGCTGATCGGAGAACGAACAATCATTTTAGAGAACGGAGAATATCCTGATGGCTAGCGAGGAACAGAAGAACATTGACTACGAAAAGGGCACCGTAAGCACGGTGGACCTGCACGATTCAGTTCGCCGTGAGAATCCCCTGATGCCCGGGGGCGAAGGCTCGGTGGGGGTAGTGCTACTGGTGATTGCTTCCCTGATTCTCATTCTCGGTGGTGGACAGCTTTTCAGCACGGCAAACGGCTTCAGCGACAGTATTTACGTCAACGACAACTATCAGCCTGCTCCACGCCCGTCTCTTGGCGGTGGCGAAGAAGAGGGAGAGCAAGTGGCCTGGATCGAAGACTGGATGAGTGACGGTAAGAAGGTCTACAACAACTGCATCGCCTGTCACCAGGCCTCAGGCCTCGGTATACCGGGACAGTTTCCGCCGTTGGTTGGGTCTGAATGGGTTGATGGTGGCACTTCCCGCCTCGGTGCCATCATGCTTCACGGCATCAATGGACCGTTCAACGTTGCTGGACAGACATACAACCAGCTTATGCCGGCCTGGAACAACCTGAGTGATGAGAAGATTGCCCAGGTCGTAACTTACGTGCGACGCGAATTTGGCAGTCTCCCTGAGGGAGATGACGGCGTAGTGACTACGGAGATGATCAAGGCCGCGAGAGAGCAGTTTAGCGATCAAACGGGTCCTTACACCGAGGCACAATTGCTTGCGATTCCGGAAGGTGATAAGCTTCCTGGATCTCCGGTGGATCTTCAAACAGGTGGCCCGTTGGGCGCCGGTGGCGGGGACGCTCCGGCTGAAGAGGGCGCAGAGGCCTGAACAAGCAGCAAACAACATTAGTAATTGCCGAAGGCACGGATCTTGATTGAATCTCAGGCACGTAAATTTTTCCGACAGGTATGAGCGCAGCGACAGAACAGACACACGAGGCAGCACATGACGATCACGATCATCACGATGAGCCGTTCTGGAAAAAATATATCTTCTCGACCGACCACAAGGTGATCGGTATACAGTATGGATTTACTTCGCTGGTATTCCTGGCGTTTGGATTCTTCCTGATGATGGTGATGCGCTGGAGTATCGCCTACCCGGATCGTCCGGTTCCGCTGTTGGCTGACTGGCCCTGGTTTCAAGCTTGGCTCGACGACGGAGGAAAAGTGACCGGTGACCTCTACAACATGTTCGGTGCGATGCACGGAACGATCATGGTTTTCCTTGGGGTGGTTCCGCTGGCTTTCGGTGCTTTTGGTAACTATGTGACCCCGCTCCAGATCGGTGCCCCCGATATGGCTTTCCCCCGACTGAACATGGCCAGTTACTGGTTCTTCCTCATCGGTGGTGTCATGATGTTCGTCAGCTTCTTCCTGCCGTCAGGTGCCGCGAAAGCGGGGTGGACGAACTATTCGCCGTTGGCAACGACAACGGATTTACATTTTGGAGACCTGTTCTGGACCGGCCAGACGCAATGGCTGATGGGAATGGTGTTCCTGATCAGTTCGTCGCTGCTCGGTGCGGTGAACTTTATTTGTACGATCATTAACCTCCGCTGTAAGGGGATGACTTGGATGCGCCTGCCGTTCTTTGTCTGGGCGATGCTGGTGACCGGTTTCCTCCTGCTGCTCGCTTTCCCGCCGCTCGAGGTGGCTGCGATCATGCAGCTGATGGACCGTATGGCCGGCACCAGTTTCTTCATTCCGACTGGACTTAACGTAAACGGTTTGCCGTTCGACGCAGCTGGTGGCGGTAGTCCCTTGCTTTACCAGCACCTGTTCTGGTTCCTGGCGCACCCCGAGGTCTACGTTTTGATCCTTCCGGCGATTGCGATTGTTTCCGAAATTCTCCCGGCGAACACCCGTAAACCGCTCTGGGGCTACAAGACCATGGTCTATGCGGTCATGGTTCTCGGTTTCCTCGCCTTTATCGTGTGGGCTCACCACATGTATATCACCGGTATGGGGCCGGCGGTTTCGACCTTCTTCCAGACCACGACGGTTCTGATCTCGGTGCCTTCAGTGATTCTGATTACCTCGCTCCTCATTTCGATGTGGGGAGGTTCGATTCGCTTTAACACGCCGATGCTCTTCGCAACGGCCTTCATCCCGATGTTCGGCATCGGTGGTCTCACCGGTCTACCGCTGGCATTCTCGCTGCCGGATCTTCACCTTCACGATACTTACTACGTGATCGGTCACTTCCACTACGTGGTGGCTCCGGGAACGATCTTTGCGCTCTTTGCCGGTATCTACCACTGGTTCCCGAAGATCACCGGTCGTCGCATGAGTGAGCGTCTGGGCCAGATTCACTTCTGGGGGTCGCTGGTGTTCATGAACGGAATTTTTGCTCCGATGTTCTTCCAGGGTATGGCAGGTTTCCACCGCCGCGCTTTCGACGGTGGTAAAGCTTACGAGCAGATCGCGACTCAGGAATTCGCTCCGGCTAATTCCTGGTTCGCCAATATCTGCGAGTCCCTGAACATTATCGAACCGGATGCTGCGGTCACCATGATCGATCTTAACATCATCACCTCCAGTTCCGCCTGGTTACTCGCCGTTTTCCAGGTGCCGTTCATCATCAATATTTTCATCAGCCCGTTTTTTGGTAAAAGGGTCAATAGTGACAACCCGTGGGAGGCTACCACGCTCGAGTGGGCCACTCCGACTCCTCCGCCTCACGGAAACTTCGTTGAGGAGCCCGTTGCCTATCGTGGGCCCTACGAATACAGCGTCCCCGGCGAAAAAAGGGATTTCACCCCCCAGTTTGAAGCCGGTGGCTCCGGTCCGGTGGAAGGGGAAGCCGAGGAAGCCGAGGAAGCCGAGGAGTCGGTGGACGGTGTAGACACAGTAAAGGCCTGAAACCCGATAGAACGGTAACCGTAGAAATAACGATTTATTCGATATGGAGATTCCTTACGAAGTGACACCCCGCCGCGACACCGGCCTCTACAACGCCAAGCTTGGTGTCTGGCTATTCCTCGCGTCGGAAGTGATGTTGTTCGGTGGTCTTTTCTCAGCCTACGTATTCCTCCGTGTGGGAGTACAGGATGGGGTAGACAACCCCTGGCCCTGGGGACTCAACGTTCATAAGGACTATGTTTGGCTTGGTTTCATCAACACCCTGGTGCTGATTTTCTCGAGTGTGGGCGTGGTCTTTGCCTGGGTGGCGTTGAAAGAGCGAAACTGGCGCAAGTTCCAGATCTGGATGTACACCGTGGTAGCTTGTGCTGCCGTGTTCATGTGCATCAAGGGTGTTGAGTACAACAGTAAGCTTAACAAGCACCACGGGATTAAGTTGATCGACAACTCCGTCATGGAGGGCAAGATCAAGGACAAGACCGATCAGATTCGTTTCGATGCAACAGAGGTCTCATTCAGCCTTCAGGGAGGTATTCCTATTTTCCTCGAGTCAATTGACGGAGATTTCCCGACGCTCAAGCTTCAGGGAGGCGAAGGTGAGGAGGAAGTTACCATCGAGTCCGAATCCGATTTCAAGAAGTGGTTTTTCGATGCCCGCAGACAGGTAGCCCGCGATCTCGTCGACGAGCGCAAGCGTTATCGGGGTGAAATCGCTGACGGCGTTGAATCTCCGACACCGGTGTCCGTCTCCACTTCTGCTACTCTGGTATCTGCGGAGCCATTTAAGGTTCGCGGGAACCCGCGTAAGATCGTGGCTCACACTGATGACGCGATCAACTTCCGCGACGGCACCAAGGTTACCGGAAAACTCACCGGTGATGACGTTATCTTCGAAATTCACGAGGTCGATCTACAGCTCGTCCTTCCTCAAAACCAGCGTGATGCTCTCGTCTGGGAGGTAATCGATGATGAGCAGGCGAAGAAAGACTTCTTTGCCGAGCAGCACCGCGTTTATGAGGAGATAAAGGAGTATTACGATAAGAAGGGTGAGATCATCCCTGAGAAGATGCTGCGCGGTCACATGCTCAATCTCCATTATGTTCACCTTGGACATGGTGAGGGGCATCATGAGGATGGCGAGCACAAAGGTGATAAGGAGAATGGCGAGGGTCACGAGGGCGATGATGAAGTCCACAGCAGTGAATCGAAGCCTTCGGCCAAGGAAGCAGATCTGCACTTCTCCAAGGACCATGTTGCGATCACGGTTCCACGTGACAAGATCAAGTTCATGGGTAACCACGGACCGCGTTACGGAAACTACTACGCGCTCTACTTCACCATGACAGCACTGCACGGTCTTCACGTGGTCGGAGGCGCGCTGGTGTTGCTCTACTTCGTTGTTTTTGGAAAGCGGATTTACCTCAAGAACCCGGAGCATTTGGCGAACCGTGTCGAGGTAGGAGGTCTTTTCTGGCACTTCGTTGACTTGATCTGGATCTTCCTGTTCCCGCTCATGTATCTCCTTTAAAAGAAGACTTTGATATCATTTCCTATGGCTGACACGACACACGACTGGTCACACCACAAAAAAGTCTACACCATCATTGGTGTCACACTCTTTATCTGCACCGGTATCACGCTGGCCCTAGGCCTCTGGGCACCCCTTGATGTTGGCCCTCCCGGACCGACACCCGGTGATTATGTCATTGGTCTCGCCCTTGCAGGTGTTAAAGCGTCTCTGGTGGCCCTGATTTTCATGCACTTGAACCATGAAAAGGGGCTCATCTACAAGACACTCGTTTTCACTTTTCTGTTCTTTATCGGATTGATGGCGCTCACTTTGTTCGCCGGATTTGATCCGATCAAGGAGCAATATGACACGCTCGAAACCACCAACGGTAAGTTGACGGAATCGATCGAGCAATAATCCCCAACCAACCAATCCGATGTCTCTTAAGCACTTCCATATCGCGTTTATTACCTTCTGCCTGCTTTTCTCGTTGGGTTTCGCGGCGTGGTGCCTGCTGATTCCCGGCCAGGCTCCGGTGCTTGAATACATGGGTTGGTTCAGCCTTGTCGGTGGAGTCGCGCTGTTCGTTTACGGCATCCGTTTCTACAAGAAGATTAAGAACGTAATCGTCTAAAGCAATCTGTTACCTCCGATGAACTTTTCTACTTTGATCGACAATTTGGTTCTCGCCTGCCCGATGTGCATGAGCGGGGCAGATGGTCAGGGCCTGCTGGCAGCAAATTCAGCAATTCTATTCCTGCTGGTTGTCCTCGTCGGAGTGTTGATGAGTTTTTTCAGCTTTATCATTTACCTGGCCAAGAGAGCCAAGCGATTCGCTTCCGAAGAAGCGATGGAAACCGTCCGCGTCGAAGAGCGCAGATAAGAATCTCGATAATATTTTGGTATGATTGAATCAATTAACGATTGGATTGGAATGCATGAGGTTGCCTCGCGCCACGGGCACATTGGCAATCACATGATGGCTCTGATTCACTGGTTCATGCTCATCCTCTTCGTTGGATGGACCGTTTTCCTTGGAGTCATTCTTGTGAAGTTCCGCAAATCAAAGAACCCGAAGGCGAGCTATAAGGGAATTACCTCTCACTTCTCCACTCACATCGAGATTGGTGTGGTGATTGTGGAAGTGGTTCTGCTACTTGGTTTTGCTTTCCCTCTCTGGGCCAAGTGGGCTGATGCGAAAGAACGTCCCGAGGGTGACGACGTCGTCAATTTGCGTGCTGTTGGTGAGCAATATCGCTGGACCTTCCACTACGCCGGTGCCGACAATATGGTGGGCATGACGGCTCACGACCGCCTCAGCGGAGCCAATCCGGTTGGCCTCGTTGCTGAAGACCCGAATTCGGCTGATGACTTTGTTTCTGTTAACGAACTCGTGATTCCCGTTGGTCGCCCTGTGGTGATCCAGGTGACCTCCAAAGATGTGATTCATGGTCTCGCCATCATTCCGATGTTCGCTCAGCAGGATGCGATTCCGGGCGCGGAGATTCCGATGTGGTTCATACCTGAAAAAGAGGGTGAGTGGAATATCGTATGTGCCCAGCTCTGTGGCGCCGGTCATGCTCAAATGGTGGCCTACGTGAAGGCGGTCAGCAGCGAGGAGTTCGATGAGTGGTATGCCTCTCAGAATCCGCTGCTTCCGAAGCAGTAACCAGCTGGCGAAACATTCAAAGCAGGTTCTACCGGCGGAACTCTTCTGGGTTCCGCCGTTTTTGTAACGAGCCGTAGCCTCTGGGAACCCAAGGACGTAGATAATCACGATGAACAAGCATCAGGAGTGTGGGAGCGCCTTTCGTATCTTCACCAGGTTGGTAGTCTTTTTTACCATCCTGCTGATTTGGTGGGGGGCAGCGACAACGACGAAGCAGGCGGGCATGGCGTTTGCTGATTGGCCGTTGAGCCAAGGGTCGGTGAATCCTGAGGGTTGGTTGAGCTACATGATTCCTTTCCTGGAGCACAGCCACCGCCTGCTGGGGAAATGGGTAGGGATCCTCGTCCTCGTGATGTTCGCCTGGTCCTACATCAGGTCATGGAAAACGCTTTTTGAGGTGATTGGCCTCGTTCTCGTTCTCGCGACAATTTTTGGCATTTTCATCGCTTTTGGCGCCGAGCGGCAGGATCCAGATCGAAAGCAGACTCTTCTCTGGATTGCGCTGGCTGCTTCAGTGGTGCCGATTGGGTGGCTGGTGTGGAGCTGGACCGCGCGAAGTTGGAGCCTTTTGCAGAAGCTCTGCGGGCTGGCCCTCTTGATGGTAACGACCCAGGCCATTTTCGGAGGAGTTCGTGTCACCGAAATATCGAACGCATTTGCCGTGGTTCATGGCTGCTTCGCCCAGGCGTTTTTCTGCTTATTGATCCTCATTGTCATGGTGGCCGGGAAGGAGTGGTTGAAGCCGTCTCCTCGCCTCGGTATGCCGCGAGCCAGTATCGCCCTGGTGTTGATCGTGTATGCCCAGTTGATCATTGCGGCTTCAATGAGGCATTTTCATCGGCATGGACTGGTCGACACCGGAATTATCACCACTCAGGGTGCGCTGATCCCTTCGTTTGATGACCCGGTGATGACCCTGATGTTCCTTCACAAGGTTATGGCAGTCTGCATCCTGATCTTCACTATCGTGCTTTTTGTCATGGTGGAGCGCTCACGGCGCGAGGAGACCCCATTGGGGAGCCGATACGTCCACTTGCTCGGTGGCACGGTAGCGATTCAGATCATTCTGGGAATTTCCGTCATCATGACCGGCAAAAACTTCTGGGTCACGAATTTTCATGTCCTTAACGGGCTCGCGATCTTAGCCTTTTCATTCGCCTTCGCTGTGAAATCCCGTCGAGGCGGCAGGCAGCCAGAGCTCGCAAATTCCTGAAGTTGGCACTACAATCCCGTGCTTCGCCCTCGCATACGAAGCAGATTGGACCGGCGGGAGAGCCGGTCAGACCCATGTCGGAAGAAACTCAAACAGCTGAGACATCAGACGCGGCTTCCGGAAGCTTGAAGGGCTTTCGCGAAGACCTCATGGCGTTGACCAAGGCACGCCTCAGCCTCCTCGTCGTCCTGACGACGCTTTTTGGTTACCTGGTTGCGGCGCGGACAACCGGTGATTTCAGCTGGGCTACGGTCTTGCACACTCTTCTCGGAACGATTCTTGCGGCGGCAGGTTCTGCCGTTTTTAACCAGTTGATGGAGGTGGAGCCCGATTCGCGGATGAAGCGGACTTCAAGTCGGCCGTTACCTTCCAATCGTATGCCGAAGCCGATGGCATTCATCATGGGCTGGCTTCTCTGTGCCTTTGGAATCATTCACTTGGGAATGAAGGTGAATTTCACTGCCACTTCGATGGCGGCAGCAACACTGCTGACCTATCTTTTCATATACACTCCGATGAAGCGGACGTCTTCGTTCAACACGATTGTTGGCGGCGTTTCGGGTGCTTTACCTCCTTTGATCGGTTGGGCAGCAGGAGATCAGTCTTTGTGGAGTGTCGGTGCTTTGTTCCTTTTCGCCCTCCTCTTCCTGTGGCAGATGCCTCACTTTGCCGCCATCAACTGGATGTATCGGGAGGAGTACACCAACGGAGGCTTCAAAATGTGGTCGAACAATGATGAGACCGGCCGGAAGACGGCACGCATTGCCATTTTCTTCTCCGTTCTCACCTTCCTGCTCGGGGTTTTGTTTCCTTTGCTCACACCCATCATGTCGTGGTGGGGCGCCATTGGTGGGGGATTTCTCGGGCTCTGGATGTTGTGGCTCTCGGTGAAGTTCCTCAAATCAGGCGATCGCAAGGACGCCCGCACCCTTTTCTTTTTCACCCTTCTCTACCTCCCGCTCATGATGATCGTATCCTATTTCGCATGGGTGAAAGCTGGATAAACCATTGAAATGACCGACGAAGCTCAAAACGAAACGAAGGAACTCTCGCGGAACCAGATCATCGCCTGGTGGGGGTCCATCATTGGTGTCTGCCTGGTGATTGCTTTTGGTTCAATCTTCGTGACTCGCGCTTACCTGGAGCGGCGCAACTACGAGATTGAAAACTATCGACCGCCACATGTGGCCAAGCTCGAAACTGACCTGAATGCCGTCAATCGCGATGGAACTGAGGTTTCGTTGGGCCAGTTGCGCGGCAAGGTTTATGTGGCCGGTTACCAGTATACGGATTGTCCGGCCGGTTGCCTCGGCATGGCTTCCATCATGAAGTTGCTGGAAGAGGAGTTCGGTGAAGATCCGCAGTTTCGACTGGTTTCTATCAGTGTGAACCCTGCCGGCGACACGCCCGAGAAGATGGATGCATGGGTGAGAAAGAACGGTGTGGATTCTGATGACTGGTGGTTCCTTACCGGTGACCCCGAGGACATTGCCAAGTACATGATTTCCCAGTTCATGTTCTTCGCGACAGAAAAAGTGACTGACCCGGCTTTGATTCCATCCATCGGTGAGTTTTCCCACGATCAGCGCCTCGCGCTGGTAGACGGTGACGCCAACGTGAGGGGTTACTACGACGTGATGAGCGTTGAGCGCGGAGAACTCGAACTTCAGCGCTTACGTATGGACCTGGAACTGGTGCTGAATCCCCAGTTGAAGTTGTCTGAGATTCAGGAGGAATTCGCAATCGAGCCAGCCGAGTGATATGACTGTGTTAGGAGAAATTGACTATTCTGTGTTTCCGCCGATCAACGCGACGTTGAACAGCATCAGCACTGTCCTTTTGCTGACTGGATTTTTCCTGATTAAAGCGGGAAAGCGTGAAGCTCACCAGAAAGCGATGGTGGGTGCGTTGGCGAGTTCGGCTGTGTTTCTGGCGTGTTACCTCTTTTATCACTATGGAGCAGGCCATACCGTGTTTCCGAAAGAGTACCCTGTCGCTCGCAAGGTGTATCTCACCATCCTGATTCCTCACATTATTCTCGCGGTCGTCAATGTTCCATTAATCCTTATGCTGGTCATCGCGGCGTTTCGGGGGAAATTTGAAAAGCACAAGAAGCTGGCGCGCTTTACCTTTCCTTCGTGGCTGTTTGTGTCTGTGACCGGGGTAGTGATCTACTTCATGGTTTACGTCTGGTTTGTTCCGTCAGAAAACAGTGAGTCGCCAGCTGAAGAAGCAAAAGCAGAGCGAGTGGGGCCGGCAACAGAATCTGGTGGCTTGGTTTTTTCTCCGGCAACACAGGAACTTCAGGCTGAACCCGGTGATGAGTCTGTTGAGGTTTACTTTTCGGTAAAGAATCCAACGGATCAGGACATTTCCATCGCCAGTATCCGGAGTGGTTGCACCTGCCTTGCGGTAACGATCGACAATGATCCGGTTCCGGCTGGCGGCGAGGCAACGATCACCGGTGAATTTGATATTTCCGAGCTTCGAGGCACTTCTGTGAAGAGTATTTCAGTGAAACCTGACCGTCGATCCCGCCCTGTGGTTCTTTCGACCACGATTCAGATCGACGAGATTTACACCTTGGCGGAGTCACTGACGACCTGGAAAGTTGGAGAGGATCCCGAAACCAAGACCATTGAGTTCCGGGTTCTAAGGGAGGAACCGATTCGAATTCTCAATGCAGAAAGCCAGCGCGCTGAGGTCGTCTGTGAACTTGTCGTGTTGGAAGAAGGGCGAGCTTATGACCTCAAGCTCACTCCCGATTCAACCGATGGGTCGCTGCTTGGAATGGTTCGAATTGAGACGGATTGTGAGCTGGAAAACTACTCTCGTCCGCTCGCCTACTACGCGATTCAGAGATGAAACGAACGTGGCAGCAAGTAGGCCTGATCGTTGCCATCTCGCTGGCGGCTGCGGGCCTCAGCGCTTTTCTGCATCCCAAGCGTCCTCCCTGGTATCGAGTGGCCAGCGTCGAGGAACTACGCTGGCAAATTGTCCCGGAATCCGCCGCAAGGCTGGCGAAGGAGGGATCTGTTCTCTGGGTGGATGCCCGTAGCCGTGAAAAATACGACGCGGGACATTTGGAGGGGGCAATTCTCCTCAATCTTGGCGAATGGGGAGACCTGATGTTTCAGCACATGGATGCTCTCCAGTCAGCGATGGATCAGTCGATCGTGGTTTACTGCGATACGGGTGACTGCAAGAAGAGCCTGGAGGTCGCGACCCGCTTGAGGGAGTTGCTAGGCCTCGAGCCTGTCTATGTCCTCAAGGGAGAATGGACGGACCTGGAAACTGCCCTCAGAGCCTCAGGCGAATAGGCGGTTCCAGTAGCGGTTGAGTGCTTCGGTTTCAAACCACTCCAGGGTCCAGGGATCTTCGGATAGAATCTGTCCGGCAAGCTCCGGAGGCATCCGATAGACGTGCGCTTCGACCGGGCCGGAAGCGGTCTCGATGTCGACCGCAACGCGTTCGTAAAAGTTGTCTTCATACTGGTCGAGCCGCTCGAGCGCGCTGGGTGAAACGTTCTTCATGACGAGGCCGGGGACCGGCTTGTCGGAGTCCGGATCAATGACAATGGCGGGAAAATCTCCCGCTTTAACCCGTTGAATGCGATGTCCGGCAAGAGTTCCGGGAACGGATTCCGGGTCGTGATAACCCGTCACCGCATTCCAGATTTTTGGAACCAGCAATGTTCCGTAGACGAACAAATTCATAGCCATAGGGATCCTTGCAATTTCTATGCCTATCGTCCAATCTCGGCGGGTGCAACCCCTCTTCCTATTCTCTCGCACTCTTTGCGTTTTGACCGCCCTGCTCTTGGCGGGATGTCAGACAGTGCCTGGTAAAAATGGAAAAAATCAGAAGCAGGAACAGCAACAACCACCCGATATGGCTCCCACCCAGTTGCCTGTAGGTACCATCCACATGGTCGATCCAGAGGGGAAATTTGTGCTGATCCAGTCCTCCAGGTTTTTGCCAGTTGAGCCCGAAACATCGATTACCACCGTTTCTGCCAATGGCATGGAGACTTCACAGCTTAAGGTGAGTCCGGCGAGAAAGGGGCAGTTCCTGACCGCTGATATTGTGAGTGGTCGTCCTGGTGTCGGCGACCGCGCCGTGATGCTTCACGTACCGAAGGTTTCGAGTCCTGAAGCCGATCCGTTTTCCCCGAATGCTGGCGGAAGCTCGGATGACGAAATCCAGGTGCTGGAGTGACAGCTGTCTTGACCGTTCCCTTTGCTTAAGGTTTCTTAAGGAAGTCGAATGGCGGAAGCGAGTGTAATTAAGGCCGGCGGAACGCGGAGGCCCCTGGAACGGGTGATGCGAATCCACGAAGCTGTGAGCCGTGGCAACTATCCCAACTGCAGTTCCATTGCTCGGGAGCTGGAGGTGAATCGAAAGACGATTCAGCGGGATATTAATTTTATGAGGGACGAACTCGACCTGCCCCTCGAATACGATGAAACCCGCCATGGATATGTGTATTCAAGGCCGGTCAATGAATTCCCTTTGTTGAAGACTTCTGCCGAGGACCTCGTTTCGCTGATCCTGGCCCGCAACGCACTTGATCCGCTCAAAGGATCCGCGCTGGAGGCGACGCTTCGGAGTGGCTTCCAACGATTGCAGTCCAGTATGAGCGAACAGGTGACGATACCGTGGTCCGAACTGGACCAGGCCTTTTCGGTGGAGTCGCGCGGGGTAACCGAACATGACGCCTTTGTTTTCGACCGGCTTGCTAAAGCAGTCCTGGAATGCCGGGAGCTGCAGTTTGAATACAGCAAGCTGAGGGATCCACGCCCTGAGCAGAGGAGATTACAACCCTATCATCTCGTCGAAGTGGATGGCGGTTGGTATGTGATCGGGTATGACCTGAAACGTGAGGCAAGAAGAACGTTCGCGGTTCAGAGAATGAAGTCAGTGCAAGTCACGGCGAATCGGTTTGTCAGGTCTCGTGACTTTCGGTTGGAAGATCACTTTGCCGGAAGTTTTGGCGTCTGGACTGGGGGAGACGGGGAAGGGAGTGCCTATTCCGTCAGGATTCGGTTCTCAGGATTCGCAGCCCGGATTGTGGCTGAGAGACGTTGGCACCCGAGCCAGGAGGTAACCCTGGTTGAGGCGGATGGAAGCGTTATTGAGCTTTCGATGCAGCTGAGTGCGCTCGAGGATATTGCCCGTTGGATTCTTGGATTCGGAGGCCAGGCTGAAGCGCTGGAGCCGGCTGAATTGCGGGAAATGGTGGCGGGGCAGCTAAGGGAGGCTGCCGCGCTGTATTAGCGAATCTCGGTGTTGTGAACCGGGAGGTAGATGAGCTGTCCGGGAATCACGGATGACACTTGGTTAATATCGCGAATTTCACCGGGAAGTATCTTGAGTGCGGCAGCCAGTGATTCCACTGATTGTCCCGGTTGGACGATCCAGGGAGTGCAATTGACTGGGTCTTCCTGATACACGACATAATCGGCCAAGTTGTTCGCAGCACTGTGATATTTCTTCCGCCTAGTAAACGGAACAGGGGAGTTTCCTCCGACTTGCATCGGCTCGTAGGCGCGGATGGAGAAGCGTCTAACGGTGTCGCCCACGCGGAGGTTCACGGTTGCTGATTTGGCTGGGCGTCCCTCCAGAGGCTTTGAAAGCGTGGGGGTCAGTGGAACTGGGACTGGAACTGAGGTTAGTGGGACCGATGCGACAGAGTTCACCCGAGAGGGCTTGAGCTGTCCGGTAGGTTCTTCGAAGGTCGGGCCTGTCGCCGGAACGGGAACCGCACGTAGTAAACCTGAGGTGGAACCGGCTTGGTATCCCGGGGGACGTCGCAGGGCGGGTGCATCGAAAGGAAGGTCTTCACGAACCATCGGGGAGTTTTCTCCGATGGCTGCGTGTGATCCATCCTGGCGCCTGGAGGAAATCGCTCGGATTGGAACGATCTCGTGAGCAGTGTCGACGCTAGAATTCGGCTCCAGGGCAGTTGTGTCGGTGAGCAATTCCGTTGCGCTTGAGGGAGCGATCGCTGCTGCAGGGAATACTGCTTCGGGCACAGCCTCTTTCGGGGCAGAGGTGGCGGAGCGGGACGTAACGGATGCGCCAGGACTGGAGATTCCCGGGAAATCCATCGGGCGAACGTCGCGTGAGCTCCGCGATAGGTTGGTTGCCTTGACGAGGAACGCATCCATTTTCGACTGCGCCTCGCGAGAGAGAGGAGAGACCGAATTGTAAGCAGATTCGGTCCCCTCAGGTTTGGATTTTTTTGTCGCCTCGGTAGCGGGGCGCTTTGAAATGATGTTTTGAAGCGTCGCCTTTCGACTGGCGGCTCGATAGTGGAGGTAGCCGCTCCCAACGAACATGATTGCTACCAGGGAAAGAGATATGATACGCCGATAGGGAACGCGTGTTTCGACCCATTCTCCCCAGCGATGAGGATCAACGGGATAGGGCTCCTGCTCTTGATTCATGATGATTTTCACGGCTCGAAGTGGGGTTACAGGCAGAATGTACTCCGAAAATTATAATAAATCTAAAAATAATTTATAATTATGAAAAATACATATTCAGGAAAGTTAGGAAATTGGCAGCCTGGGTCGCTTAATGTCCCACCCTTGAGGTTAGTTTGTTTTCATGAAAAACAGGAATCAGTTTGTGACCGCCACTTCAACTCAAAGCACCGTCAAAGGGTACTACAGCCGACTCGAGACATCAGAAAAGCCGGGAAAGAGGGGGGCGAAGTCAGGTGGTGGGCTAATGTCTCTGTGCAAAGAGATCGCGGGGACGCTGATTCGCCGTTACGCGGAAACCGGGGACCCGCGCAAGGCGTGTGATGAAGTCCGCTCAGTGCTCACAGAAAAACTCGACTGCGGCTCAGAGCGGGCTATTGCGATGATAGATCTGGCCCTCGAGCTGATTCGATTGAACTCCTACGGGGAATATCGCCGCAATGACCTCGAAATGAGCTTGCTGGTTTCCAAGGCGGCGGGTCACCTGGGTGAGCTGGATCTCAACTGAGGTGTTTAGAAAACCGGAGAGGCTCCGCTGGAGCGTCCCCGGCGTCCGCTACATGGCCTTTTCGTCTTCGGCGGCTGGGTGAGCCTCTCCGGATTCAGACGATTCCTCTTCGATGACAATGCCAGCTTCGGCGGCAAATTCTGCGAGGGCGAGCTCTTCCAGGGCGGTGCGCTCAGCTTCCATTTCGCTGAGTTCAGTCGTGTCGATGCTGTCTTTGGCGACGCGGGCGCGGCCTTTGGCCTTCTCGCGTTCTTCGGCCACCATCTCCTCGAGACGGTTGAGCGTGTCTCCGGCTCCACCGATTTCATTAATCATGCCGGCAGCCATTTCATTGAGTTCGGCTGTGGCCTTGGCGATGCGTGTTTCGTCGATATCTCGCTTGAGAGACTCGATCTTTTCCTTGGCGGCTTTGACGGAAACGTCGCGGGCTCGCTTGAGTTCTTCGTAGGTCTTTTCGGCTTCTTCGAGCTGATCGACGTTGGCCTTGTGCTCCTCCTTGACCTTCTGGAGACGGAGGGCGTATTCACCAGCCAATTTGCGATTGCCTGCCTTGAGGTGGGCAGCTGCTTTTGCCGTGAGCTCTTTTTCCTCTTTCGCCTGGCGTTGAACCTGGGAGATCAGGCGTTCACACATGCCGGCGTGAGCTGCGAGGCCTTTGTTGTATTCGGAGATCTGCTTGCGGAGGTTTTCTTTCTCCACTTCAAGAAGCGCTTCAGGATTCTGCTTCTCAAGGCCGGAGACAAAGAGTCCGAAGAATCCGCGGATGAGGTTACCAAGGCGTTTAAACATAGCGTCACAAGTGTTGGGATGGAGCGGTAAAGTATCTTCGCACTAACGACCTCAAAATCAAAAGCGGAAAGAGGGAAAAGTTCGATTACAAAACCGTCAATTTTTTCCAGTCGGAGCCGATTGCGGGTGGCTTCACGGCGGGCTCTCATATATGATTCCGGCCATGGCTGAACAGAATTCCATCGCCGCCGGTCTGACGGCTCTCTCGCAAATCCTTGAGCGCGAGAAAGCCAGGGGGGTGGATTCGCTGTTACTCAAGCCGGAAACAGAGCAAACTCTGAGTGCTCTGCCGATGGAATTGATGAAAGCGGCGACCGAGGCCAAGACTGCGGCCCCGGCTGCGATGCCTGCGACGTCTCCCCCGGTTGAGTCAGTGGCAGAGCCTGCCATTCCGGAGGAGGAAAGAAATGAAAAATGGGTTCGCGGCC
>JABSSQ010000117.1 GCA_013213905.1 Verrucomicrobiales bacterium
ATGCCATTCACCCGGAAGCCGGTTGCCGACCTTTGGAAGATCAATTGCTGGATGGCCAATACCCTGCGGGAACGATTTGAAACATTTTCCGCCTGTTTGACCGCGAAGAGATAAATAGCCATCCAACTTGGTATTACTTCTGCTAAAAAAAGTAACACTAAACCAGAACAGCTGCGATGCCCGACTACGACTCAGATAAGTCAGAAGGAGTGAAGCGAATCAGTATTTCGCTGCCTCCTTCTGTGTTCCACGAACTGGACCAGCTGGTTGCCAAACGAGGCTTCGAAAACCGATCCCAGGCAATCTCGGAAATGATCCACCAAAGTGCTACCGAGCACTTCCAGGAAAGGGGCAACCGCCTCATGGCCGGCACGATTACCCTCTTCTACGATGAGTCCAAACCGGGACTCCTCCAGGCCCTCGCCGAGATCGCCCGGGAACATATCGACGAGGTGATCAGCTCGCAAAACGTCCTCCTCGAGGATCATCACACCATGGTGGTGATGCTGGTCCAGGGACCTGCTTCACGCCTCAAAACCATCGCCGACAAGCTCATCACGTGCAAAGGCGTTCGCTCGGGAAAACTCACCATCTCATCTGCCATCCTTCCTCCCATCCACATGAGAAAGGGCTCCGACTTTTACTAGCACTATGTCTACAATATACGAGAGGACTATCACAGGCGGCGGCATGTGGTCTCAAACCGTTGGCCGCGGAAAAGTTATTCGATTCACCGATCTTGAGGGCGGCGCCAATGTCAGCATGCTACTCTACAACGCCGATGAAGTGATCGAGCGCTACAACATGCCCGATACTCTGAAGGGACAACACACCTTCCAACTGACCGAAGGCCACTGTCTCCATTCCGACATGGGGCGACTTTTCTGTTCAATCATCAAGGATACCGCGGGATGGCATGATTCCGTCTGCGGATGCACCGACGCGGAGCTGGTTCGAGAGAAATACGGAGAAAGCCGATTTCAGGAGGCGCGAAACAAGTTCTATCGCAACGCGAGAGACAACTTCCTCATCGAGTTGGGCAAACACGGACTCGGGAAGAAAGACATCGTTCCGAACCTGAATCTATTTTCCAAAGTCGTTTGTAATGAAGAGGGTGTCCTCAACTTCGTAGAGGGCTCTTCGAAACCTGGCGACGCAGTCGAACTTCGTTTTGAAATGGACACCTTAGTAGTCCTGACAACATGCCAACACCCGCTCGATCCGAACCCTGAGTATGACCCAAAGCGCGTCAAACTTGAAGTATTCAACGCTGATCCGGTGACCGAGGACGATATCTGCCGAACTTCGCGCCCTGAAAATGAGAGAGCCTTTCTCAACACCAGGGACTACTACGCTCTGCGCTCGTAGCGTTGATTCCCACCTCGATCAAATACCTTTCCAACGTTGCGACGATCATACTCCGAAACTCCCATCCCTCAATCTCTCAATACCTCTCGGCATCGCCGTTTTAGTTTGTCATGACTGAATCAACCTACTCCCCGGAAGAAGCCTCATACCGCGAAGTGATCGCTGCAGGTGATCACTGGATGCACCGCATCTCGAAAGGGCAGACCTTTCGCATCCTTGACCTCGAGGGCAATCAGGCCGCTGACACACTCTTCTACAATGCAGCTGATCCCTCGGAACGCTACGCCGCTGATATCACCGTCCGAAAACAAAACGCACTGTATCTCACCACCGGCACTACCCTGATGTCGACCGAAGGAAATCCTCTTCTGACGATCACAGCGGACACTTGCGGGCGACATGACACCGTCGGCGGAGCCTGTTCACGTGAGTCGAATACGATGCGCTACTCACAGAATACAGAACACATGCACGCCTGCCGCGATATCTTCCTGACAGGCATCCATGAGTGGGGCGAAGGGTTCGAAAAACGCGATATCACGAACAACATCAATTTCTTTATGAATGTGCCTGTCACTCCAGGAGGAGACTTAACTTTCGCGGACGGAATTTCAGCACCTGGTCGCTACGTTGAAATGGTCGCTGAGATGGATGTGATTTGCCTGATCTCCAACTGCCCTCAGCTCAACAACCCTTGCAACGCCTACAACCCGACTCCGGTCGAAGTGCTGATCTGGGACGCTCCCACCGCTTGATCTCCGCCCGTTATGCTTTCCAAAGTCCTCATCGCCAACCGCGGCGAGATCGCCTGCCGGATCATACGCACCCTGAAGGAGCTCGGAATTCCTTCGGTCGCCGTCTACTCCGAAGCCGATCGCGATGCCCCCCACGTCACCGAAGCCGACGAATCTTTTCTGATTGGTCCCCCGCCCGTCGCTGCCTCCTACCTGAACACCGAGCGCATTCTGGAAGTCGCTGCTGAAACCGGTGCCGACGGCATTCATCCCGGATACGGGCTGCTCTCAGAGAACGCCGAATTTGCGGAAGCTTGTGACGCCGCCGGCATCGCCTGGATCGGCCCCACCGCGGATCAAATCCGCCAGTTCGGCCTCAAGCACACCGCCCGTCAAATTGCCAAGGAAGCGGGTGTCCCCCTCCTCGAAGGCACCGAACTGCTCTCCACCGTGGATGAAGCCGTCGCTGCAGCCGAGGAAGTCGGATACCCCGTCATGCTCAAGAGCACTGCTGGCGGTGGCGGCATCGGCATGGAGATTTGTCAGGACTCAACCGGGTTGAGTGAGGCATTCAACAGGGTTACCCGTGCGAGCCAGGCAAACTTCGGCGACGCAGGCGTCTTCCTGGAGAAATACATTCAGCGCGCCCGCCACGTCGAAGTGCAACTTTTTGGAGATGGTCAGGGTAAGGTCGTAGCCCTCGGCACTCGCGACTGTTCCGCCCAACGTCGACACCAGAAAATCGTCGAAGAAACGCCCGCCCCCGGATTCAATCGGGAAGAAGCTCCGGAACTCTTCGAAGGTGCCGCCAAGATGGCCGCCGCGCTCAACTACCGCTCGGCCGGAACTGCGGAATTCCTCGTCGATGCCGATACCGGCGAATACTACTTTCTCGAAATCAACACCCGCCTCCAGGTGGAGCACGGAATCACCGAAGCCGTCACCGGAGTCGACCTCGTTGAGTGGATGGTGAAACTGGCAGGAGGCGAAGAGATTGACTACACTTTCCAGGAAGCCGGCTACGCGATCGAAGTTCGTCTCTGTGCCGAAGATCCCGGCAAAGACTTCCAACCCTCCTCGGGCCTGCTCACCGAAGTCATCTTTCCTGAGAATATCCGTTGTGATCACTGGATCGGCAGCGGCAGCGAAATTTCGGCAAACTACGATTCGCTGATCGGGAAACTGATTGTGAAACGGGACACCCGCGAGGACGCCGTCTCCGCCATGAGCGAAGCGCTTACCGCCACTTCCGTCCACGGCATCGAAACCAATCTCGAATACCTCCGACAGATCATTGCCTCGGATGTTTTTGCCGAACCCGGCGCCATGAGCACAAGCGTCCTCGGCGGCTTCAACTATGAAGCGCCTACGATTGATGTATTGGCCTCCGGTACCCAGACGACCATCCAGGATTTCCCCGGACGCACCGGCTATTGGGAGGTCGGCATTCCGCCTTCCGGTCCCATGGACCATCTCAGCTTTCGTCTCGCCAACCGAATTGTTGGCAATCCAGAAGGCGCTGCCGGCCTCGAAATCACAGTGTCCGGGCCAACCCTTCAATTCAATCAGGCGACGGAGATTGCCCTGACAGGTGCAGAATTTCCGGCAACCTTGAATGGGGAATCTATCTCCCGCGGAGTTCCCGTCTCCGTCGAGAAAGGTGACGTGCTCAAAATCGGATCCGGCAGCGCCCAGCCCGGCGTTCGAGCTTACCTGGCGATCAAAGGCGGCCTCGACGTGCCGGACTACCTTGGCAGCAAATCAACTTTCACCCTGGGCCAATTCGGCGGACACGGCGGCCGCGCTCTCCGCGTTGGAGACGTCTTGCACCTCGGAAACAGCGAGACCTCATCTTCCACTGAAGCCCCTTCCGGCCTGATCCCGACTCCCGGAAATCACTGGGACATCGCCGTGATCTACGGGCCTCACGGAGCCCCGGACTTCTTCACTTCAGAAGACATCGAAATGTTCTTCACCACGGATTGGAAGGTTCACTACAACTCAGCTCGAACCGGCGTGCGACTCATTGGCCCCAAGCCAACCTGGGCCCGCGAGGACGGCGGCGAAGCCGGTCTGCATCCTTCTAACATTCACGACAACGCCTACGCCATCGGCACGATCGATTTCACGGGTGACATGCCGGTGATTCTCGGACCTGACGGGCCCAGCCTGGGAGGATTCGTCTGCCCTGCCACGATCATCGAAGCCGACCTCTGGAAGATGGGACAACTGGGCCCAGGCGATACCATCCGCTTCTACCCTGTCTCGGATTCGGATGCCCGGGCGCTGCGACTCGAACAGGACGAGGCGATCCATTCACTGACGCCGTCAAAGAAGCCATTTCAGCCCGAACCACTGCCGATCCCGACCGGCTCTGCCGTGATCGAAGAACTTCCCGGGGTTGCGATTCGCCCCAGCGGCGAGAGCCACCTGCTTGTCGAGTATGGTCCGATGACTCTCGACTTGAATCTCCGATTCAAGGCTCATGTTGTCTATCAATCGCTCAAAGAAAAGAGCCATCCCGGTTTCATCGATTTAACCCCTGGTATTCGCTCATTGCAGATCCACTTCGACAGTCGACAGCTGAAACAATCCGAGGTCATCCAATTGGTAAAGGATGCCGAAAGCGAAATCACCGACCTGGAGGCGATCGAGGTCCCGGCCCGCGTTGTCCACCTGCCCCTTTCCTGGGACGATCCCAGCACTCAGGAAGCGATCCAGAAATACATGCAGTCGGTGAATCCCGACGCGCCCTGGTGTCCCAGCAATATCGAGTTCATTCGGCGCATTAATGGCCTCGAAGATATCGCCGCCGTGAAAGATATCGTCTATTCCGCAGCCTACTGCGTCATGGGATTGGGCGATGTCTATCTTGGTGCACCCGTTGCCACTCCGCTCGACCCGCGCCATCGCCTTGTCACCACCAAGTACAATCCAGCGCGGACCTGGACCCCGGAGAACGCCGTTGGTATCGGCGGCGCTTACCTCTGTGTCTATGGCATGGAAGGCCCGGGCGGCTATCAGTTCGTCGGCCGAACGGTCCAAATGTGGAACAAGTTTCACATCACCGAATCGTTCACCGAAAAAGAACCCTGGCTGCTGCGATTCTTTGACCAGATCCGCTTCTACGAGGTCTCAACCGAAGAGCTCAAGGAACTGCGCGCCGACTTCCTCATCGGACGATGGAATCCGAAAATTGAGGAAACCAGCTTCTCGCTCAAGGATTACAATCAATTCCTCGACGAAGAAGCGGAGTCCATCGACGCATTCAAAACCACCCAGCAGCAGGCCTTTCAGGAAGAGCGCACCCGCTGGGAAGAAGCAGGCATCTTTGAAAAAGTGGTCGAGTCAGCGGAAGAACCCGAAGCCGCCCCGGCAAGCGAGATTCCTGAGGGCTGCGATCCCGTCGAAGCAGCCGTCGCCGGCAGCGTCTGGAAACTGCTCGTTAATCCCGGAGACAAGGTGGAGGAAGATCAGCCGGTTCTCGTCCTTGAGGCCATGAAAATGGAAATCACGATTCCTTCGCCCGGCAACGGGATCGTTGAAGCCGTCTACGCTGCTGAGGGCGATCCCGTCAACCCTGGCCAGACTCTCCTCTCACTCAAATCGACATGATTGACGACCTTTCGATCCTCTCTCTTCACCAACTCTATCGGGACGAAGCCCTCACTCCGGGTGAGCTTGTCGCCGCCTTGCGTGAACGCATTGAAGCCTCTGATCCAAAGATCTGGATTGCCCTGACTCCAGATGACCGCATGGAGTCGATCCTCCGGCGCCTCGAGACCGAGTCGCCCGATTCTCTCCCCCTCTATGGCGTCCCTTTCGCCATCAAAGACAATATCGATCTCGGCGGAACTCCCACCACTGCGGCTTGTCCGAACTATGCCTTTACTCCTGACAAAGACGCTACCGTGGTCAGCCTTCTGATTGAGGCCGGAGCTATCCCGATGGGCAAAACCAACCTCGATCAATTTGCCACCGGCCTCGTCGGAGTCCGCTCACCTTACGGAGTCCCCGAAAACCCGTTCAATGGCGAATTCATTCCCGGAGGCTCTTCCTCAGGATCAGCCGTTGCCGTTGCCCGAGATCTTTGCACGTTCTCTCTCGGCACTGACACAGCCGGCTCCGGTCGAGTTCCAGCAGGACTCAACGAGTTGGTTGGACTGAAACCCAGTTTTGGTCGCCTTTCCTGCTCCGGTGTCGTCCCGGCCTGTCGTTCGCTGGACTGTGTCTCCATTTTTTCAAAGATCGCCGCTGACGCCAAAACCGTATTCGACGTCGCCGCAGCCTTTGATTCTGCTGACGCGTATTCCCGGGAACCGGACCAGACGCCCTGGTTTCCCGCTGACGCATTCACGTTCGGCGTGCCACGGGCTGATCAATTAAAATTCTTCGGCAACAAAGAAGCCGAACATCTCTTCGCTGAAGCCGTTGCCCGACTTGAGTCCCTCGGAGGCACCCAAGTGGAGATTGATTTCAGCGCCTTCCTCGAAGCGGCCTTATTACTCTACGAGGGCCCCTGGGTCTCAGAGCGTTACGCCGCCATTCAGGGCTTCATTGAAGAACAACCGGAAAGCCTTTTTCCCGTCACCGAGGCCATCATCTCGGGCGGCGGCGCCCCCAAAGCGGTAGACGCGTTTCGTGCTCAATACCGTCTCCGGGCGCTCAAGCAACGAGCGGATGCACTGATGGCGACCCTCGATTTGATTGTCACGCCAACTGCCGGCACTGCCTACACCGTGGCTGAAGTCGAAGCGGATCCCGTCGCCCTCAACTCAAATCTCGGCTACTACACCAACTTCATGAACCTGCTCGACCTGAGCGCCTGCGCCGTCCCGGCCGGGCGCCTCGCAGGAAGTGGCATGCCGTGGGGAATCACCCTGGTAGGACCAGCTTTTGCTGATCACGCGCTACTCACCTTGGCAGACAGGTTTGCCGGAACTGACAACCTTCCTCTTGAGCCGCCCGCAGAGTGGATTGAAATCGTGGTCTGCGGCGCCCACATGCGTGGCCTTCCTCTCAATCATCAACTGACCGATCGCGGGGCACGCTTCGTGAGCGAAGCGCAAACCGCCTCCTGTTACCAACTGCTCGCTTTACCGCCAGAGCACGGTCTCCCGCCACGGCCGGGTTTGATTCGTCGACCGGAGGAAGACGAAGTGGGGAATACCATCGAAATCGAAATCTGGACATTGCCCGCGAGTAAACTCGGTAGTTTTGTAGCGGCCGTGCCTCCGCCACTCGGTTTCGGAAAAGTAAGGCTGAACGATAATCGACTGCTCACCGGATTTCTCTGCGAATCCGAAGTGCCGGAGGAAAGTGTCGACATCACTCCCCTGGGAGGCTGGCGAAACTACCTCAACCAGCAGACTTAGCCTGGATAATCCGGGGCGAACTGGCTAATCCGCCATATCACTCCAGCCAGCCACCGCCCCGAAATTCCTTCTCCCTTTGGACCTGATTTCTCTGCAGCACGGAGGCGGTTGAGCCCCTGAAATATTACCCGGACAAATCATTCGTAGTACCAAGGCCTTCGATCGACGCCCTATTTGCCCGCTTTTTTGAAAAAATTACGAATCATAACATTCGCTAATCCAATCGCTTACCCAAAGCACCCCTATCACCCTGACGGAATCTCGGCCTTAGCCCTTGATTTGGTATGCCATCTGCTTATTAGACAGAGGTCTTTTTCAGGACATTCGGGAGTCAAAAATGCTCGAAAGCTGAAAGAGCATTAATCAATACACACTGAAACAAGTAAAATATGAAGCTAATCAAGCAATTCGCCTTCGCAACTGTTGCTCTCGCTACTTCCGCGAGTGCGCTTGCCGGAGACTATGTCGTGCCGGACAAAGAGCCGGTGATCTACGAACCCGAGTCTGTGATCTCTGGATCTCTTTCCTTTGACTACAACTCGCACTTCATGTCCTATGGTCTCGACGTTTGGGGTCTGGGCGGCAGCACCTTCAATGATGCGTTGTTCAATCCATCTTTCGAGCTCGCCTGGGCACTTCCTGGCGATACCACCTTCCGCATCGGAACTTGGTGGGACGTGAACGATAACGCGGCCAATTCTATCGGAGGCCGCATTCAGGAAATTGACCTGTGGGCTGGTTTCGACTTCAATCTTGGACCGGTTGCCACCAGCGTGGTTTACCAATCCTGGATCTACGGCGGCGCTACCGAGGAAATCCTCGACGTCATTTTTGCTGTCGACACCGTCCTCGCTCCTTCACTGACGGTCCACAACCGACTTGACGCCGGCGCCTCCGGCGGCAACACAGGCACTTACTGGGTGCTCGGACTCGATGGTTTCGCCTGGGGCGAAGGCCAGAGTTACGGTGGTATTGAGTTCAGCCTTCCGATCAGCGTCGGTTTCGGTGGAAACAACTTCCACAACACTGCCGCTGGTAGCGGTGGCTACGGTTTCGCTTCCATCGGCCTCGCAGCCAGCTATCCTCTTGAGTTCATCTCTCCCGCCTACGGCGATTGGGATCTCCACGCTGGCGTTACCTGGTATCACACCGATGCCACCAACATCGCCAACCCCGCTGAAGATTTCTGGACCACCAGCTTCGGCATCGGCTGCTCATTCTAATTGAGCAACCTCTCTCTTTCGGGTGAGGGACCCACGACACCCCGTGGTCCCTCACCCAACCTTTCCTTACCCCCGAGGAAAGCATTGGATTCCTACCTTTTACTCTCTGGAAACTCTCGAACCGTCGCAGCTCAAGCAACCTACAACTCAAACAGTTTTAAAGATTTATGAAACTATCAGATTTTTCCACGTCTCTTTCACGACGTGCTGCGATTCTCGCCGCTACCGGCCTCGCCATTGCGCCGGCAATGCCTCTCCAGGCCGAAGAAGAAACCGTCAAGGTTGGCGTTCTTCACTCACTCAGTGGCACCATGGCTATCAGTGAGACATCACTTCGTGACGTTCTCCTTTACACCTTCGACGAAATCAACGCTGCTGGCGGTGTTCTTGGCAAAAAGATCGAACCCGTCGTCGTGGACGGTGCTTCCGACTGGCCGCTCTTCGCTGAGAAGGCCAAGCAACTGCTCCTTCAAGACGAGGTTGCTGTCACTTTCGGTTGCTGGACTTCTGTTTCCCGTAAGTCTGTTCTCCCTGTCTACGAAGAGAACAACGGCCTTCTTTTCTACCCCGTCCAGTATGAGGGTGAGGAAGAGTCCCCTAACATCATTTACACTGCTGAGGCCGTGAACCAGCAGGCCATCCCCGCTGTTGACTACCTGCTCGAACAGGGCTGGGAGAAGTTCTACCTCATCGGAACCGACTACGTTTACCCGCAGACCACTAATCTCGTCCTTCTGGAGTATCTCCTCTCCAAAGGCGTCCCCATTGAAAACATCGGCGGTGGTCTCCGCAAAGACGATGACGGCGAGGTCATCTCCGCCGGTAAATATACGCCTTTCAGCCACACGGATTACCAGCAGATCGTTTCTGAAATCAAGCGCTTCGCTGCCAGCGGAAACGCTGCCGTGATCAACACCATCAACGGTGACTCCAACGTTTCTTTCTTCAAAGAGTTTGCCGCTTCCGGCCTGACTTCCGAAGACTGTCCGGTCGTTTCTTTCAGCCTGTCTGAAGACGAGTTCCGCAGCCTTCCCACAAAGGATCTGGTCGGCCACCTCGGTTGCTGGACCTACTTCATGTCCCTCGACACCGAGGCTAACAAGAAGTTCATCGACGGTTTCCAGTCCTGGCTTAAAACGACAGAAGTTGCCGGCATCGAAAAAGAGGGGCGCGTGACCTGTAGCCCCATGGTGCTCTCCTACAATGGCGTCTACCTTTGGAAAGCTGCCGTAGAGAAAGCTGGTTCATTCGATGTCGAGAAGGTCGTTGCCGCTCTTGAAGAGGGCATCGCCTTCGACGGACCTGGCGGCACCGTGACGAGCCAGAAGAATCACCACGTGACCAAGAACGTCTACATCGGTGAGACTCTCCCTGATGGTCAGTTCAAAGTGATCGATTCCTTCGACGGCGTCGAAGGTGAACCCTGGCTCAAGGGTACCTTCAAGTAAGAATCGGCCCCTTAACACTTTATAAGCTGTTCTCTCCCTTGGTAAGGATTGCAGCACTCCTGAGAGGCGGGCTCCTGTAGCCCGCCTCTCTTTTTTTTATTTTTCGCCTAAATCGGCATGAATCCGGCTCAAACAAATTCCGGGCAAAGACCCCTTCTCGCCCCCTTTCAACATGAAGAGTTCTTTGAACCTCAATTTCCACGGACTTCGAAGTGTGGCGATAGGCACCCTCGCAGCCTTTGCTTTCTTGACCAGTTCTGCGATCGCCGAATCCACCGGTGAAAAAATCGTCTCCTCTATTTTCGCTGAGGGACGAGATCAGATCACAATCATCGAGTCACTCGCGGAAACCGGCGACCCTTACGTCGAAACCGTCCTCGAGGCGTGGAAACGAGGCGAAGTCTTCATCTACGAAGCCGAAGGCAGCGACGAAAAAACGCCTTTCATGCTGGAAGATCCGGAATCGGAAACGGCTTCTCCCGCCATTCGGATCGACAACCAAGAGGCTCTCACTGACGCCAGCGGAGCGGCCTTGTCATTCCTTTCATCTGATCTCGAACCGGTTGATACCTCTTCGCTGCTTCGCCGCGCGATGAAGACCACGACCGACCTCCTCGCCCTTGGCGCGCCCGACGCCGAGACCCGCGCCGAAGCAGCCCGGAAGCTCGGCCTGATGCAACGCGGTCCCTACGTCCCCATTCTTGAAGCACGCCTCGAAACGGAAACTGATCCGGCGGTGAAAGAAGCTCTCGAAGAGGGGCTCGCCATCACTTACCTGCTGGTCGGGGATCGCGAACAAATCCTGACATCCGTCAAAACTCTCGGCGAAATCAAGTCCATTGGCGGCATCGACTACCTCAACGATCTCATCAGCTACCAGGAGGGTGCCGGTGACAGCAAGGACCAGGAAATCATCGATGCTGCGACGCTCTCTCTGAACAAGATCAATGCCTACCTCAGCCTCGTCGATTTCTGGGGCACCTGCTTTCGCGGACTCAGCCTTGGCTCCGTATTGCTCATCGTTGCCCTTGGTCTCGCCATCACCTTTGGCCTCATGGGGGTCATCAACATGGCACACGGCGAACTTATCGCCGTCGGTG
>JABSSQ010000118.1 GCA_013213905.1 Verrucomicrobiales bacterium
ACGCAGACTTCGGAGCCGATGAGGCCGGAGGATCCAGTGACGAGGAGCTTCATTGAAAATGGTGAAAGTGAGAAATGCTGAAATGCTGAAATGGGTCAGCTTTCGGCGTCGCCTTTGCCGATGGCGTAGACGTTGAAGCCAATAGTTGTGAGGGCAGAGTGGTCGAGCAGGTTGCGGCCATCAAAGAGGAAGGCGGGCTTGAACATGCTTTCGTGGATGGAGTTCCAGTCCAGTGTCTTGAACTCATCCCACTCGGTGAGGACTGCGGTGCCGTGAGCCTGGTTGGCGGCGGCAGTCGCGCTGTCGCAGACTTCCAGGTTATCGAGCAGGTTTTCAGGAAGGCCGGCGTAGAGCAGGTCGCGTTTCATCTGTTCGGGATCGACCTTGGGATCGTAGACCGCGACGGTGGCTTCTTCGAGCAGGAGGTCCCGGCAGACATAGATGGCGGCGGATTCACGGGTGTCATTGGTGTCCTTTTTGAAGGCCCACCCGAGCAGGGCGATGCGTTTGCCGGTGACAGTGTTGAAAAGCGTGCTGACGATGTTCTTGGTGAAGCGACTTTTCTGCCAGTCGTTCATTTCGATGACCTGCTTCCAGTAGGCGGCGACTTCGGGCAAACCGAAATGCTCGCAGAGATAGGAGAGGTTGAGCACATCTTTCTGGAAGCAGGATCCCCCGAAACCGACCGAGGCCTTGAGGAATTTCGGGCCGATGCGGGAATCGGTGCCGATTGCGTTGGCAACTTCGTCGACGTCAGCGCCGGTGGCTTCGCAAAGGGCGGAGATGCTGTTGATTGAAGAAATGCGCTGAGCGAGGAAGGCGTTGGCGACGAGCTTGGAAAGCTCGGAGGACCAGAGATTGGTCGTGATGATGTTCTCGCGAGGCACCCAGTTGTTGTAGACGCTGACGAGGGTTTCGACGGCGGCCTGTCCTTCGGGGGTGGTTTCGCCTCCGATGAGAATTCGGTCCGGGTTGTCGAGGTCGGCCATGGCCGTTCCCTCGGCGAGGAACTCGGGATTGGAGAGAACCTGGAAGTGACCGCTCTCGGAGTTGGCGGAAAGGATGGTGCGCAGCGCCTCGGCGGTGCGGACCGGGATGGTGCTCTTTTCCACGATGATCTTGGGGCCCTCGGAAACCTTGGCAATGGTGCGGGCGGCGAGCTCGATGTAGCGCAGGTCAGCGGCGCGTCCCGCGCCGATGCCGGCGGCTTTGGTGGGAGTGCCGACGCAGACGAAAACGATATCGGCATCACGGATGGCATCCTCGACCCGGGTATGGAAATGGAGGTTCTTGCCGCGGGCACCTTGGACAATCTCATCGAGCCCGGGCTCGAAGATGGGAAGTTCGTCTGAATTCCAGGCGGCGATGCGCTCGTCGTTAACGTCAACCACGTTGACCTGAATGTCAGGGCAACGTGAAGCGATCATGGCCATGGTGGGGCCTCCTACGTATCCGGCTCCGATGCAGCAGATGTTCATTTTGGAAATTCTGAAAGGTGAAATTAAGAAAATCTGAAAAGGTGAAACGCTGAAATTCTGAAAAGGGGAATAGCGAAAGGTTGAGAATTGGGCGTCCGACCTTTGAGGCCAAAGGTCGCTACCCGCGCTGCCGCGCGTTAGCTATTAACGACGCCCCGGAAGTAGTCGATGGTTTTCTCGAGGCCCTGTTCGAGGGAGACGGTGGGCTCCCAGCCTAGCTTTTCCTTGGCCAGGGTGATGTCGGGTTGGCGCTGGAGGGGA
>JABSSQ010000119.1 GCA_013213905.1 Verrucomicrobiales bacterium
CAAGCCGTCGACCACGGTGACGAGTTGTGGTTCCGCTAGCGCATTCAGTTCTGCCACCGCGACTTCGTCGCGCGGATCGATCGCACGCACGCCTGACTCCTCCGCGACGATCTCCGGCTGGAACTCGCCCATCTGGTCAAGTTTGTGAGCCAACGCGTCCCACTTCTCGCGTGAAGTGAAGACCCGGATCGTTTTATCGCCGCCCACTGAAATGCCCTGCACTTCAATTTTGGACGAAGCACGTCGCTCATATTCGAAAGGATTCCACGGAACATCATCCCAGGTCGGCTCACCCGAGAGATCCGGCCCGATTCCTCGAAGCTCGCGGATAATTTCCACCAGCGCCTTGGCCACGGGAATCTCGTGAATCGCATCCTCGGTCAGGCTGACTCGAATCGTATCACCCACTCCGTCAGCCAGCAGGGATCCAATGCCGATCGCGCTCTTGATGCGACCGTCTTCGCCGTCACCGGCTTCCGTCACACCCAGGTGAATGGGGTAATTCCAGTCCTCACCCTCCTCATAAAGTCGAGCTACCAGCAGGCGATAGGCCTCGATCATGACCTTGGGGTTGCTCGCCTTCATCGAGAAAACGAAGTCGTGGTAATCGTGCTTCCGGGCAATCCGGGCAAACTCGAGCGCGCTTTCAACCATGCCGAGCGGCGTGTCGCCGAACCGGTTCATGATGCGATCACTGAGAGAACCGTGGTTAGTCCCGATCCGCATGCCGACGCCGCGCTTCTTCGCTTCGAGAACGAGAGGAGAAAACTCCTCGTCGATACGCTGCAGCTCGGCGGCGTATTCCTCATCGGTGTATTCGATGACGGCAAACTTCTTCTTATCGGCGTAGTTGCCGGGGTTCACGCGAACCTTCTCAACCCACTTCACCGCTTCCATTGCAGCATCGGGTTTGAAGTGAATATCAGCGACAACGGGAACGTCCGTATCGTGCTCTCGGATGCCGGCGAGAATATTTTCGAGATTCTCCGCAATCTTGCGCGTCTGCGCTGTGACCCTGACAATCTCGCATCCTGCGCGAGCCAGGCCCAGCGCCTCTTCGACACAGGAATCCGTGTCGCGGGTATCGCTGGTGAGCATGGACTGCACCCGGATCGGATTGTCGCCGCCAATACCCACGGCGCCGACCTGCGCCTTTCGCGTGGTCCGCCGCTTGGTATTGAGTGGTGAGGGAGAGTAGCTTCGGCTCATGCCGCTTTTGCCTAATGGCTGGTGACCCGCAGAGCCTACTGGTTCTGCAGGGGAAGGAATGCCGGTGGTTTCTTTGCCGGTTCTTTCGAGACCTCAGCCTCCCCGCTGGGTAGCCGGTCCCCCACATCTTTCAAGGTGACAAAGGCCATGAATCCTAACAAGAATAGCACAAAGGCCGTCTGGACCACTTCGAGAACTTTGAAAGGAATGGGACGCTTACCGACCCACTCCACCGTTGCCATGACGATGTGACCACCGTCAAGAACCGGGAACGGCAACAGGTTAAGAATTGCCAGGTTTACGTTCAACAACACGCTGAACCAGAGAACCTTGCGCCAGCCTTCGCTGTCCTGAAATAGGTCATAATAAAGCCCCATGATTCCAAACGGACCACTGAGGTGACCAGCTTTAACATCGGACTTGGGAGAAAAAACTGCCTTCAGCGTCTTAACGATGGCATTAAAACTGTCGATGACCTGAGCAATCGGATTCTCTCGCTCAAGAGGCTCCAAGCCTTTGGCACTCCACCTGACGATCCCAATCTTGGGGTCGGTTCCTTCCACTTCAGGGACGCGTGGAATCACCGGAACGGTGATGTCTTTTCCGTTTCGCCCAATCAGGATTTGATACTCTTCACCAGCGGTCCACCCGAACTCGGAGACTGCCTTGGCGTCGACCATTTCCTGCCCGTTGATCGCCTTAAAATGGTCACCCTTTCGAATGCCAGCCGCAGCAGCCGGGCTGTTTTCGAGGGTCTCAATCACAACCGCAGAAACTTGGGGATAGACACCGATCGTGCGGATCGGGGGACGGCGGGAAAGGTAAGACCAGACTTGCTTAAACCACGGCCCTTCCACCTTGGCATGAGTCGCCTCGGCAGGACGCTCGACCACGACGGACATTTCTTTGCCGTCGCGAAGGAAGTCGACTTCAATGTTCTGGTTATCGCTCGAAATGATGGCCCACATAACGGAGTCACTCATTCCTTGGAAACGCTCAACTTTTTTGCCGTCGACAAAGGTGATCTTGTCGCCACGACGAAGTCCCGCTTTCCAGGCAGGGGACTCAATCTCTTCTCCTTCGGCGCTCTGCACTGTCTCGAGAACATTTCCAATGGTAGTCGAAGAAATGGCCTCACTGATTGGGCGCTTCACCACGAAGACGAGGCAGGCAAAAACAACGGCCAGCAGGAAACTGAAGAGAGGCCCGGCAAATGCAACGATGATCTTGTCGAGCGGGGTGATGGGCGGGAGTGCTTTTTTTACCTTTTCCTCCTCTCCCTCCTCGACCTTACCTTCGATGGCTTCCATTGGAGCCATCTGGGGAAGCGAGACGAAACCACCGGCGGGAATACTGCCGAGTCCGTATTGCACCCCGTTGATTGTCTTTTTCCAGAGAGGCTTTCCGAACCAGATCTGGAAACGGTCGATGTGAAGCCCCCGCCAGCGACCGGCCAGAAAGTGTCCCCATTCATGGACGACGATCATGATATTGAACATCATGATGACGAGAAGCACGATGCCGATAAAGCGGAGGGCGGAGATAAGGATTTCCATAGGAGGTTGTCTGAGAGAGGAGCCTCCAGTGAGGAGGGCGGCCGCAAATATACCACCGTGCTGGCAGTAGGCAAAGTCTAGTAATTACACGTTTTATGTGATTGCATCGTTTTAATTTCGCAAATTAGGCATCATAGATCCCTATGCGAGTATTACTGCAACGCGTGCGTCACGCTTCCGTTACGATTGAGGGTGTCGAAAAGAGCCGAATCGGCCCTGGAATGCTGCTCCTGCTTGGGATCGAAAAGGAGGACGGCGACGAAGACATCGACTGGCTCGTGCGCAAATTGCTCTCTCTCCGAATCTACGAAGACGCCGAGGGCAAAATGAACCGGTCGATTCTCGATGTCGGAGGAGAGGCTCTCGTCGTAAGCCAGTTCACCCTTCACGCTCGGGTCAAAAAAGGCACTCGTCCCAGTTTTGAGCGAGCCGCCCATCCTGACATTGCGATACCGCTCTACGAAAAATTCATCACCACTCTTGAAGCTGGTCTCGACAAAAAGGTCGGCACTGGTGAGTTCGGCGCGATGATGGACGTCGGTCTGACCAACGACGGACCCGTGACAATCTGGATAGACTCGAAAAATCGAGAATAGACGAGCACCGAAAATGCGGTCGAGCGGGAGCTCGACCCTCCACCTCAACAGAAAATGGAGGGTCGAGTTCCACCTCGACCGCGCAACGCTCTCTAACTTCACAAACATCCACTTCCCCACAAAAGAGAAAGGAATGGGCTCCGATCAGCTCGGCATCCACCCCTTCCTACGGAGGTTAGCGGGCACACTGGACCCGCCGACGATGAAACTGGATTAAAGCTTGGACTCGATCAGGGCCTCCATCTTCACGATGTCAGCAGCGAACGCACGGATGCCCTGGGCTGTTTTCTCGGTAGCCATGGCGTCGTCGTTCAAGAGGTAACGGAAAGACTTCTCGTCGAGGTCGAGCTTCTCGATATCGGAAGCCGCTGCGGCAGCCGGGTCGAGCTTGCGAACCACATCGCCTTCGGTGTTCTGAAGCTGCTCCAGCAGATCGGGGCCGATCGTGAGCAGATCGCAGCCGGCGAGCTCGATGATCTGGCCCGTGTTGCGGAAGCTGGCGCCCATGACCTCGGTCTCGAAACCAAACTTGCGGTAGTAGGCATAAATCTGCTGAACCGACTGAACCCCGGGATCCTCGGCTCCGGTGTATTCAGTGCCGGTCTCTTTCTTATACCAGTCGTAGATTCGACCGACGAAAGGCGAGATCAGCTTGATGCCGCCTTCGGCGCAGGCCACCGCCTGGGCGAGACAGAACATGAGAGTCAGGTTGCAGTTGATACCTTCCTTCTGAAGCTTCGCAGCCGCCTCGATCCCTTCCCAGGTGGAAGCGATCTTGATGAGAATGCGCTCACGGCCAACGCCTTCTTTCTCATACATGCCGATGAGCTGCTTGGCCTTCTCGATCGTGCCGGCTTCATCAAAAGAAAGTCGGGCGTCCACCTCAGTGGAAACGCGACCGGGCACAATGTTGAGAATCTCTTTTCCGAAATTGATGAGGACCTGGTCAATAATCGCTTCGGTGAGCGCGGCCCCGGAAAGCGGGCCGCCTTTCAGATCGGTCACCGCCTGGTCGACGAGCGGTGCGTATTGCTCCTGTTGTGCCGCCTTGAGAATCAGTGACGGGTTCGTGGTGGCGTCCTGAGGCTGATACTCGCGCATCGCCTCGAAGTCTCCCGTGTCGGCGACGACGGTGGTGTACTGTTTGAGTTGATCCAGTTGATTGTTTTGAACCGCGGTTTCCATTTTCACATCGTTACGTTTCGGGAGAGTCGCTGTCCACTGCTCCACCTTACTATTAGGTCACGATTTCTTCATCATTACGATGAG
>JABSSQ010000012.1:0-6619 GCA_013213905.1 Verrucomicrobiales bacterium
CTCTTTGACGTTCGCTGGAAAGAATTGAAAATTTCTGAAAATTTGAGATGATTTGCACATGGCAACGCTCCTTGAGGTAACTAAGCAAGCAGACACCCTCTCAATCGAGGAAAAAGCAGGGCTGGTTAGCCATATCCTCGATTCACTACCGGACGCTCCTTTGGGGCCTGACGATGAGGAAGTTATGCACCGGGACGAAGAGATGGACTCGGGAGACGTGCAGCCGATTTCGCATGATCAATTCCTTGCCGAAATCGGCCGAGAATGAAGGAAGTCGTTTACCACCCTCGTGTTCCTTCCGAAGTTCGTGAGGCGATCGCCTACTATGACGAGATTTCACCGAAGCTCGCTGATGAGTTCTGGGAAGAACTAGCCGAAGCAATCGAATACGCGAGGAACTTTCCTGAGCATCACCATTTCGACCCAACCGGAATGCGCCGGAGTAACCTAAAACGGTTCCCCTACCACTTCCTCTTTCGAGTATTTCCCGAGTTTATCCGAGTCACCGTTGTCCGTCACAATCGTCGTCATCCTAAGCACGGATCCAGTCGCCGATAAGCAGCGAACAAGCCCAGGCACTCAAACCCAGACCGCTCCGAGTCGAGATGAATTTTCTAACTTTAACCACAACTCTTCGATCGACGCGCGCCCTCTGTCAGGGTTGAGTGCTGTCGAACGTTCGCTGTGAAATGAATAAGCAGCCGATCCAGATCTTCGATGAGGTCGCGTCCTGGTTGACTACTCAGTTCCCGGCGATCCAGGGTGATTATAGCGACCCGTCTCTGGCGTTTGATCGCGCTTTCGAGATGCGTAAGCAGCAGGGGCTGATCACCGATGTCCTGCTCAATCTCCAAAACGAGGATGAGCTTCACCTTTGTATCGGCCCTCACTTCTGGTGCGAGTGGTTTCCCTGCAACCGGGCTGAAGTTGCCGAGGAGTATTTCGATGCCGTATCAGGCTTCATCGCCGGCCGTCATCGTGTCGTGGATTTCTACCGTGGCGACCGTTGCAGCAAGTCATTGCTCCAGAGAGCCGACGAAGGCGCGTGGAAGACTGTCGCTTCGTCGCGGCACCTAGGTGGTGGTGGTTGGCCTTGGAGCAGGCGTCGCCAACACGTAATTCAAAATCGCGAACAAGGCGCGGATTCCAAGCCTGATAACGTTGTGAGTTGATGCGTTTCCTTTACTTCGATACTGTCTCCGCAATCGACTACCGCCCTCTATCAGGCTGAGATTCCTCAAACATTATGCCATGAAAAACCTCACCACATTGGCTCTGGCAATCGCCATGATCTCTGCTGGCGTTACAGCGGTACGCGCGGAAGAGAAAGAGGTGAAGTCGATTACTGCAGAATCACTCAACACGATTGCCGTAGTAGGAAAACTAGGCGTTCCCTTAGGGGAGGTTGCCACCATTCGAGCAATAATTGTCGATGGCGATTCGTTGCGGACGAAGGCCGACATGGGCTCCTTCTTTTTGAGAGTCACTGAGGTGAACGGGAAGAAGCTGGATTCTGAGCCGATCATCGATTTTTTCTTGGCACCTGGCTCACGCGCAAAATTGGCGAATGACAATTTCGAGCTCTATGAACTAAAGACGGGAAAGAAGACCGGAGAACTGACTGGATCCAAGATAGAGAAACTCAAGGAGGACTATGTAGGTCGAGCTCTATTGCTGCAGGTCTACGAGTTGGGCAGTTTTTCAGGACTTCCGAAAAACCTCCCTCAAGAGGTGATGGTGTGGCAAGATCGCGGATTCCATTTTCGGACATATTTACGAATCTTACGTGAAGTGGACGCGAAATAGCGGCACAACAAGACGTCGATTCTAACGCCTGACCCGCTGCGAGTCGAAATCCTCATGACCGTTCAACCATCAACCCAAAAGTCGACACGCGCTCCCCGTCAGGGTTGAGTGCTGTCGAACGTTCGCTGAAAAAAATGGCCGACCCTTTACACCAATGCATGACGAAGGCCACGGCCGCCGAGGGTGACCAAATGCGCTATTCCGCCAATTGGGCTTTATCTCGCCGAGGACTACTAAAGGTCTACGATGACCGTCTTGTATGCGGAGATTGGACGATTCCATACACGGAGATGACCAACTCAGTCCTTACCTCGATCCGATCAACCCTCTTTATCCCCGGTTACGTTTTGAGGGTCGATACTGAGGATAAGACCTATCACTTCGGGCTGAACTGGGGCAGGTTTTGGAAGTCTGATCTTCCATTCACAATCTCGCGTGAACGAGGAAGCTTGGGCTACTCGAAATTCAGCATCATCGCAAGGGCGATTCTCGTGGCGTGCTTAGTCTACTGGCTATGGCAAAAGTTTTCATGAGACCGGCAAACAGCGAAAAAGACGTCGATCCTAACGCCTGACCCGCCCCGAGTCGAAATTCTCATGACTATTCAACCTTCAACCAAGAAGTCGGAGCGCGCCCTCAGATCAGGCTGCCATGCCTCGGACGTTCGCCTCAGAAATGAATGAGCTATCGAATGCCATTCCCTGACCCAATTCTGCTAATAGCGCTGATCGCTTTGCTCGCTAGCGGTGTTTCGATGTGGGTCTTCAATCTATTCTCGTCGAGTTCCTCGAAGATTCGTGAGACTCACACACATTTTGCCCTCAACCAGGCAGCCGAACGTCTGAATGAGATCGAAGACGCGAGCTTTCCGACGACCACCACAGATTTGGTGTCGGTTCTTCGAGCATCCGATATTGACTGGAACAGCTGCGAAGTAGTAGGAGATCAGATTCTTGATGGCTGGGGGCAGGCTATGACGACCACTTTTGATGCATCATCCGACACTTGGACGTTCCGTTCATCAGGCACGGACTCCGAGGTCGGGACAGCCGACGATATCGAGATCGCAGCGACACGAAACCAACCAGGCGAACAAGGCGGTGGTGGACAAGCGGCTACTCGGTCCGAGTCGAAATGACCCTCTTTATTACACTTAACCCTGTTGCGGAGTGGCGCTGCCTGTAGGCGGCGGGTCACCCTTGACGTTCGACTCAAAATGGATTCCTCGAAGATCCCGACGCAACTTAGATCTCTCCCGGTTCTTATATTTGTTTGCCTTTGTCCTCTAGGATGTTCGAAAACCAATCTTGACCCGATTACTCTTTCGACCGAGCAGCTTGAAGTTGTGGTTCTCGCAGACTCGGAACTGCAAACACTGGAAACCCATCTAGGGAGAGGCACAGCTGAGTTCTCATCAGAGTTCGAAGTCTATGTGCTTCAGCTGATCGAGTTACTACGCGCTGAGTTTCCAGGCAAACATCTTGCGGTTCGTGCCGATTCTGAGATGGGAAAACTGATCGGCAAATATTCGTCACCAAAATTCCTAGGGAACTGCATTACGAACGAAGTAGTCGATCTTGAGTGCCTTCATCGAGCGATCATCCGGAGCTGGAATTGAGAGTGAAGCCTATCCAAAGCCGAACACGACGACTCACTCAACCCCTGCCCGCCCCGAGTCGAAATGACTTCTCTGATTTCAAACTTAACCCCACGATCTACACGCGCTCTCCGTCAGGGTTGAGTGCCCTTAACGTTCGACTAACAGAAAAACATCATCGCCCACAAAACTATGGAGGTATCTGATCTAGTCAGGGGCGGAGTCTACGTTTCACCGTCAAGTGATGGATTCACCATTTCGAAAATCATCAAGATGGATGATTGGTCAGTCTACGCAACTTTACCAGGAAGTGTTCCCAGAGTTGCCGACTTCGGCTGACACAAGCAGCCTAACCGCCTTTACTGTTGCCACTCCGATTGCGCCGGAGGGATAGGCGCAGGGTGCCCATCTCGTCGCCCGTGAGAGCGTCACTGAGGATGAGATTGCCGATTACGAGGAGCAGATTCGCCTACAATCGGGCAGTTAAAATAAGAGCAACTCGCAAATCCTGCGCACTAACCAATCCAAGCCGAGCCATTCGCGGATACCCAACAGGCTGCACTCTGAAACGGCGGCCCTCTCTCCAGTAGCCTGTGGCATCATTTTGACGCCCCACAGGGAATTTATTTGTCACTTTTGACAACTTATATAAAGTCTCGGTATGGGAAGGCCAAGCGTCCAGGCTCAACGCAAAGAGGAAATTCTTGATGCTTTCTAAAGCTGCGTGGCTCGCTTTGGAATCGAAGGTGCTACGCTCGAACGCATCGCCGAGATATCCGGACTGGCGCGCCCCCTCATCCGTCACCACGCTGGCAATCGAGATGATCTTATCGACGCGCTCTTCGAGCGGTTCCAAAGTCAATCTTCCCACGCAGCCAAAGATCTCCTCCAGGACCTACCTGCGCAGGACGCCTCTCTCGTCTTGCTCGACCGCCTCTTCGACACTTCCGGAGACCAAACCTCGATACTTCTCGCCGAAGCTTTCATCGCACATAGCACTGTTAATCCCGATGTTGCCGAAGCCATGTCCGAATGGGTCAGTTCCTACACAGGTTTAATCTGCGATGTCCTGGCAACAGACTTCACCAAAGCCGAGCCCAGCGACATCAGAATAGTCGCCACCGGGGTTCTCGGGCTGCAATTGAATCTCACCTCCCTCGCGCCGTTTCTTTCTCTTAAGGAATTCTCCGAGGAGTCCAAAGCAGCAGCCATGCGCCTCATCCATACGCTTTCTTGAAATGCTTCATCAAGCCAAAGTCCGCCATTGCAGATTTCACGGCGTAGTTCCATTCTTCTCACGCTTTCCTATGAGAATTCCTGCCACCTTCTTCATTGCCCTTGCATCACTTCTCTCGAACGCCATCCAGGCCGAGACCAAGCCAAACTTCGTGTTCTTCCTCGTCGACGACCTCGGCAAGATGGACATGAGCATCGAGGGCAGCAAATTCTACGAAACCCCCAACATCGACAAGCTCGGCAAGAAGGCCCTGCGCTTCGAACGCGGCTACTCGGCCTGCCAGGTCTGCAGTCCCTCACGGGCTGCCATTCAAACCGGCAAAACTCCCGCCCGCGTCAAGATCACTGACTACATTTCCGTCGCCGGCCGCAACCAGCCGGAGCAATGGAATCGGAACACGGCACTCCTTCCCGCCAGCTACGTGCCGGAGCTCCCGCTCGAGGAAGTCACCATCGCGGAAGCTCTCAAAGACAACGGCTATCGCACTTTCTTCGCCGGCAAATGGCACCTCGGGGCCGACGGCTTCACTCCCACCGAGCAGGGCTACGAAGAGAACCAGGGCGGCTATCACTACGGCACGCCTCCCGGGGGCTATCATTCACCCTACAACAACCCAAAGCTTTCCGACGACGAGCCGGGCAAGGAGCTCCCCATCCGTCTCGCCGAGGAGACCGCCAACTTCATCCAGCGCAAGGCGGATGCGAACGAGCCCTACTACGCGATGCTTTCGTTCTATTCCGTGCACGGCCCGATTCACTGCTCCGAAGACCGCTTCAAAAAATTTCAGGCCAAGGCTGAGGAAATGGGCCTGACCGATCGCGCCGAACCGCGTTTCCTGTTCGACCGCACCCAGGAAGTCCGCCAGGTTCAGGACCATCCCATCTATGCCGGGATGATGGCCGCACTCGACGATGCCGTCGGTATCGTGCTCGACGCGGTTGAGAAAAGCGGCCAGGCCGACAACACCGTGATCATCTTCACCTCCGACAACGGGGGGGTTTCCTCCGGCGACGGCTACGCCACCTCGGCCTTGCCCCTGCGAGGCGGCAAAGGTCGCCAATGGGAAGGCGGCATTCGCCAGCCCTACTACATCTACTGGCCCGGCGTGACTAACGGAAGCACCACCGAGGCTCTCGCCACCGGCATGGACTTCTATCCCACCATACTCGAAATCGCCGGCATTGATGCGATGCCCGAACAGCATCTCGACGGCATCAGCCTGGTACCGGTCCTCAAGGGAGAGGAAGTCGCTGACCGCTCGCTCTACTGGCACTACCCGCACTACGGCAACCAGGGCGGCGAACCCTCTGCTATCATCCAGGACAGCGACTGGAAGTTGATCCATTATTTTGAGGACGGCCGCAATGAACTCTACCAGGTCGACAGCGATATCGGTGAGCAAAACGACGTCGCCGCCCAACATCCTGAAAAGGTGAAAGCGATGGAGCAGGCGCTGAAGACCTGGCAGAAAGAAGTCGGTGCCGATTTTCCCACCAGAAACGCCAAGTTTGATGCCGAAGCAGAGAAAGCACGTCGTACTAAGATGACGGCCGAGGGCAATTCCAAGCGGGAAGCCCAGCACGCCGGATTCATGAATTCCGATTACGTGCCCAAAGGCGGTTGGTGGGACAAACGACAACCTGGAAAAGGGAAAGCCAAAGGGAAGAAGTAGTCGCGTGTCTGAGCTCGCGGGCAGGCGGGAGCCTGCCCCTACACGCCTGCGGCGTCATTGCAGCACGATAGTCCGTCCCGGGATTGGTGTTCATTCGTGTTCCATCAGCACACCTCCCACGGGCAGGCAGGAGCCTGCCCCTCCACGCCTGCGGCGTCATTGCAGCACGATAGTCCGTCCCGACACGCTAATCCCCTGACCCCCAGCCACCTGTCCGAGCACCCCGGGCAGCTCGAAATCTTACGGTAAAAAATTTCGCCAAAATAGCGACTTGCCCGGCGCGGAACTCCCCCTATGGTCCGCGCCA
>JABSSQ010000012.1:6719-9719 GCA_013213905.1 Verrucomicrobiales bacterium
CCAAAGGCGGTTGGTGGGACAAACGACAACCTGGAAAAGGGAAAGCCAAAGGGAAGAAGTAGTCGCGTGTCTGAGCTCGCGGGCAGGCGGGAGCCTGCCCCTACACGCCTGCGGCGTCATTGCAGCACGATAGTCTGTCACGACATTCGTGCCCATTCGTGTTTCATTGGTGAGCGCGAAGCGCATTCGTGTTCCATCTGCAAGCCTCTCGCGGGCAGGCGGGAGCCTGCCCCTCCACGCCTTCGGCGTCATTGCAGCACGATAGTCTGTCACGACATTCGTGCCCATTCGTGTTTCATTGGTGAGCACGAAGCGCATTCGTGTTCCATCAGCACACCTCCCACGGGCAGGCGGAAGCCTGCCCCCCACGCCTGCGGCGTCATTGCAGCACGATAGTCCGTCCCGGCACGCTAATCCCCTGACCCACAGCCACCTGTCCGAGCACCCCGGGCAGCTCGAAATCTTACGGTAAAAAATTTCGCCAAAATAGCGACTTGCCCGGCGCGGAACTCCCCCTATGGTCCGCGCCATGAACCACATTCTCCCTTCTGTCATTGCGACCTTTGCCCTGGTCTTTTCATCCCAGGCAGATTCCTACACCCATGTGCCCGACTGGCTCAAGCTGCCAACGGGACGCGAGCACATCGGTAACCTCCACGGAGAAGTTGATGTCGACTCCAAGGGGCTCATTTACATCAGCGTCGAGGGCGACAACGGCTCCCTCCAGGTCTTCAACGCCGACGGTAGCTATTCGCACGCCGTCCCAAACATGCCCAAGACCCTGCACGGCTTCGTGATCAAGGACGACTTCATCTACGCCTCCGTTCTCGGCGAAGGCAAAGTGATCAAGGCCACGCTCGATGGCGAAATCGTTCTCGAGATTCCCAAGTCCGCTTTCCCCGAAGAGAAGTTCGGCCCCAAGGGACTCAAGCTCACTTCCGTCGATGTGGCTCCCAATGGCGACATCTTCGTGGTGGATGGCTACGGCATCGACTGGATCTATGTCTTTGACTCCGAGGGAAAGCTGAAAAACACCTTCGGCGGCCGTGACGCGCCCTACAGCCTCCAGAACTGCCACAAGATTTTCATCGATCCGCGTTACGAAGAACCCCGCATCCTCTGCTGCGACCGAATCAACCTTCGCCTCGTTCACCTTTCCCTAAACGGCGAAGTCATCGGCGAATACGCAACCGGCCTTCGCCGTCCTTCCTCGGCTTCTTTCCACGGAGACAAGGTGGTCATCGCCGAGATCGCCGGACGCGTCGTCGTTCTCGACAAGGAAGGCAACATCGTTTCCCAAATCGGAACCAACGAAGTGCCCGGCGAAATCAACACCGCAAAAACCACTCCTGACCAGTGGCGCGACGGTGTTGTCACCTCACCTCACGGCATCGCCTTCGATAACAATGGGAACATCATCGTGACCGAGTGGAACCGGATCGGCCGTGTTCTCCGCTGGAACTTGAACCGCTAACGGCAGTTCCAATCATTTGGCCTTCCCCGACTGGAAGGCTTTCATCTCCTTGAGAAGGCGGGTGACGACCTCCGGGTTGGATCCCGCCAAATTTTTGGTCTCGCCGATATCGTTGCGGGCATCAAAGAGCAAAGGAGGATCGTGCTCGGCCATCGGTTCGCGCTTCCGCGTATCCGGGTTACCGGAGCGATCCTTGGTCACCAGGTGAATCTTGTAATCGCCTGACCGAAACGCCGAGTTGCCATAAAGCCATTGCGTCCGCGGACTGGCGTCACCGTTCAGAAGCACACCCGACAGATCGAGCGACATGTAGCCGGGCTTCTCGACGACCTCTGCGCTGCCCGCGAGGGTGGCAAAGGTCGCAAACAGGTCGAGGTTTGCGGCAAAACCTTCGATCACCGCCGGCTCGATCGTGCCAGGCCAATGGAAAATGCCGGGCACCCGGAGGCCGCCTTCCCAGGTCGTCCCCTTCTCTCCCCGCAAGGGCCCTGTCGTTCCGCCGTGAGGACCGAACATGGTCCAGGGCCCGTTGTCGCTCGTGAAGATGATCAAGGTTTCGTTTTCAATCTCACGATTCTTGACCGCTTCGACCACCTGCCCCACTGACCAGTCAATTTCCTCAATCACATCGCCATAGCGCCCTCCTTCACTCCGCCCCTGGAACTCGGGCGCCGCAAAGATCGGTGCGTGCGGCATGTTGTGCGCGAGATAGAGAAAAAACGGTTCTTCGCGCTCTTCGGAAATCCACTTCACCGCCTCCTCGGTGTATCGCTTCGTCAGCAACTCCTGGTCGACCGGAAACTCAATCACCTCGCGCCCACTAATCAGCGGCACCGGGAACGAAAACTTGTCGCACTCATCAAAAGTTTGGCGATTTTGGATCTTCCCTTTCGGAGCCGGGACATCATTGCTCCCCGGTGTGCCGTAGTGATAGTCAAATCCGCACTCAAGCGGATGCATCGCGTCCGCCGTGAAGTCTTTCGGGTAGCCCGCGAGATGCCACTTCCCGAGGATGGCGGTGGCATATCCCTGACGCTTCAACATGGCCGGCATCAGCGCTGTGGGATCGTTACGAAGTTTCTCTTTACCCAGCATCCCCGGATGGCGACCACTCATCAATCCAGTCCGACTCGGCACACAGGTGGAACCGGACGAATAAAAGCTGGTCCATTTCTGTCCCTCAGCGGCCAACTGGTCGAGGTGCGGCGTCTTGATCTTCTCATTGCCGTAGCATCCGAGGTCACCGTATCCCAGGTCATCGACAAAGATCAGGATGATGTTCGGTCGAGGAGCTTCGGCCTGCAGTGAAGGCACTCCAAAAACGAGGGCAAGAGCAAGAAAGAGAAACAGCTTCTTCATAGGGACGACAAAGTCTGCGAAAAGCCCCTTCGCCACACAACGCAATCCCTCCCATGATTGCGGCACCCGCTCGATTCTGCCCGATCTACTGCGAAGCAAATTTCGTGAGCAGCCCTTTTTCCCGGGCCGTATTCATCACCCTCACGAAGAGCACGCCGGCGGCCGCG
>JABSSQ010000120.1 GCA_013213905.1 Verrucomicrobiales bacterium
GATGTAACCGATCGTGATTGCTTTGCCCGTTTCTTTCGCCACGCGAACCACTTCCTCAGCCTCCGCCACCGTCTCGGCGATCGGCTTCTCAAGAAAGACATGCGCCCCTGCCTTCATTGCTTTGATCGCGTAGTCGGCATGCGTGTCCGGGAAGGTATTGATCGAAACAGCGTCAGGCTTCAGTTCTTCCAGGGCCTGTTCGTAGCTGTCGAAGCCGGGCCAGCTCTCTCCAAGTTCTGCGAACATGGCTTCCCGACTGGCACTGGTGCGACTGACGACACCGACAATTTCAAATCCATCCAGTTTCTGGTAGGCCTTGGCGTGGGATTTCCCCATGTGGCCGCAGCCGACAACGAGAACTCTTACGGGTTGATTGTTATCCATAGTTTTTGAATTCACTTCTCCCAGGTCGCAAGGCGCTGCTCGGTTTCATCGCGAAAACGCTCAACGGCATTCAAGGCAAACTGCCTCGCGGATGTCGCAGGATCGGCCAGCAATCCTGACAGGTCCACCGCCAGGGATGCCTGGGAAAATTCATCACTGGAGTGGGATTGGCCGTAGGTGGCGTTGGCATGGCGATGCCCAATCTCTCCCAAATCGTATCGCTTGCCCCCGGCAATCTGGGAATCAAACACTCCGATCAAAGCCTGCGCAAGATGCTCGCGCCGACCGCTATCGAGGGTCAGCTTCTGAGTCGAGGACAACCAGTCGAGCTTGCCCCAGACTTCAGCCCCGAGAAAGGTCTCCGGCTTTTGTTCCCCGGGAAGTCGGCGGAGTGCCTCGAGGGCATGATAAAACACTGCGATGTGCGTCGCGTGACGATCCAGTGGCTGGTGAGAGGTCACCTCCCCGGCTCCGGCTGCTACGAGGATTCCTTCCAGGTCAGCCACCAGGCTGTCGTTGATCCCGTCTTTGATTTCGCTGCTCTGGTAATCGAGTTGAATCACCACACTGTAATCCCCCAGCATCGCCGCACGAATCTGCTCACGCCGACGAATCTCACGCATCTCATCGTCGGAATAGTTCTCGTAGGGGCCGGTTCTTGAACTGCCCCGCCCGTCGGTGACGACGACACCGGCAAACCAGGCATCCGGGTTTTCAAAGCAACTCTCGATCGCCGGGTAAGCTGCAATCTCGAGATCATCGTGATGAGCCCCAATAGCGAGGTGCGTCGTTCGCGCGAGCGCTTCCTGGACCGTCACACCGTCCGGAACAAAAATATCGGCCCCGGCATTCGAAAGAGCGAATTCTTCGAGAGCGATCATAATTTTTCCACCTTCACGCGTTGAAAGACTTCCATGGCCTCGTATTCCGCGAGCCCGAGCTCGTCGTAGGCAGCCGCGACGGAACGATCATCGTTGAGTGACTCTTCATTCCTCAGGTCAACGACCGCACGCAGACGCTGCAGGGCATTCCCCTTCAGCTCGTGCTGCACCGGACTGATCGGAACAGACATGTCGATTTCATAGGGCTTCAGCGCCTCCTCACGATGGCGGTAGCACCAGATGTGATCCGTGGTGATCGGAAACTTCCGGATGGCAGCAGCCACCAGTTGAAAGGCGATTCCCTGCGGACTCATCGGATCGGCAACCGAGCCCGCGACAAAAACGAGATTCGGATTCAACGTTTCCAGCAACTTTGCGACCGCTTCATGGTCAGCATCGGTGACATGAAACTGGCGAAATCTACCTGATTCGTAAAATGGCAGGTCGAGAAATTGAAGCGCATCTTCATCAATCCCCAACGCGGAAGCACTGTCGACTACCTCGGCCCGGAGAATCGCGGATTTCAGTTTCCTCACCTCCGGATTTAAAGCCGCTTCGGCATCACCGACCTGGAGACGCTCCACGTGATCACCCAGTTGATGAGAAATTTGCTCCGACTGCCCCACTGTCTTGAGGCAGCGAATCAACTTGAGAGCTTCCTCGTCGCGCACTCTCAGATTCCCTGACGTCAGGGCAACGAGGGTAACGTGATGGCCCTGCTCCTTGAGGCGATTGATAGTCGCTCCCATCCCCACGAGGGCGTCCTGCGGTTCCGCCGAAAAGATTACCGCGTGCTTAGGATGGGGGGTCGACTTCTCCGGTCGGGTCTCTTCATTCGCATCCGGCTTACCTCCCGGCCAACCGGTGATGGTGTGCTGGAAATCATTAAACGTCGCGATATTGAGCGAATAGGAGTTCTCCCCTTCGGCGATCAGGTCACCGAGGCCGGATTCGTTGTAATCATCGTCCACCAGCTTGAGGATAGGCTTCTCCGTCTTGCCGGAAGCCCACGAAATAGCCCGACGCTTCATCCGTCGGGTCCAGGAAATCGAATCCACCAGCCACGGGTATCGCAAGCGGGTCAGGTCACCGGCAGCCGCCTCGTCGAGGACAAACTCCGCGTTGAAATGACGCTGCAGGAAACTGGCCGTCACCACTTCGCTTTCCGGCTCCTCCACCGCAATTCGCACCACGTCAGCCTTGCCCTTGCCCCAGGCGAGCAGGAAGACCTTGTCTGCTTCGAGGATGGTCCCGACCCCCATTGTCACCGCCGTTCGCGGGACGTTGTGAAACCCCTGGAAGTCGGCCGACGCATCGAGTCGCGTGATTCGATCCAAAGTCACCACGCGAGTCCGGGATGTCACCGGGGAACCGGGCTCGTTGAAACCAATGTGACCGCTTCGACCGATACCGAGCAACTGGATATCAATACCGCCCGCATCAAGAATCTTCTGCTCGTAGGCAGCACACTTGTTCTCAAGTTCCTCTGCCGAATCACCTGAGGCGTTGGGGATATTGGTCCGCCCTTCGCCGATGTCGACGTGATCGAACAACTGCTCACGCATGAATCGCGTGTAACTCTCGGGGTGATTCGCATCGAGTCCGCTGTATTCGTCGAGGTTAAAGGTGGTCACGTTAGAAAAACTGAGCCCCTCCTCCCGGTGCAAACGGATCAATTCCCGATACAACGGAATCGGGGTTGAACCGGTGGCCAGCCCGAGAACAGCATCACGACCTTCCTCCTGGCGCGATCGAATCAAACTGGCTATTTCAACTGCGACCCGGCAGGCCGCTTCTCCAGCCTCTGGATACACCTGAACGGGGATCTTCTCGTAACGGTCGTGCATATCACCCACAGTCTGCCAAGCGCAGTCCTTCCAGCAACGCTGCAAAGGATGTCCCATTATGGGACATCTCAGGGCGAATTCAAAGCGCCAAATTGGTCCCTCAATCGACTCCCCGAACGCCGATAGTCACGAGGATATTGGCGAACTTCTGCTGATCCGCCGTCTGAATGGTCAACACCTGATCGGGTTGGCCAGCTGCTTCATAGAACGCGAAGCGCTCGATCGTTCCGAAATCGACTTCGATGTTCGAATCACGAAATACCTGGCGATACTCTTCCCACACCGGCGGCTCTTCGGTGAGCGCATACGGTCCGGTCGTCTGATACATCATCAAGTCTGCCGCTTCGATTGGGATAGCGGTGACCAACGCAGCCAGGACCTGGCTACAGGTCGGGATCCCCGGTGAGAGGTTCAAGCTGACCAGTTCTGCCCTGGGTCCGAGCGCTGACGAAGCCGGGTAGTTGCCGTCAGCAATAAGAACTTTGCTGCCGTGACCGGCCCGGCCCAGCACTTCGTTGATCTTCGGATGAATCAGTTGGTGTTTCAGCATGGCACTCTACAAGGCATAAACTCTCATCGCATTCCGCCCCATGATATCAGCCTGCTCATCGGCCGACAGCTCATTCATCAATGACCCGACCGTAGCGACCCAAGCTTCGTAGTCGGCCTTCAAAAGGCACACCGGCCAGTCACTCCCAAACATCAGGCGCCCCGGACCAAACGCTTCCAGGGCCACCTCCCAGTAGGGGCGAATCAAATCCTTCGACCAGCCTTTATCACGAACCTCAGTGACGACGCCGGAGAATTTGCAAACCAGGTTCTCGCGCTTCGCGATTTCACGAAAATCTTTCTCCCACTGCTGATCAAACGATGCTTCACTGATCACGGGTTTGGCAATGTGATCCAGGACCATCGGCAAATCCGGGTGTTGATCGACAAACCGAATGGATGCCGGCAGCTGCTTGCCGAAAATCAGGACATCGTATACCAGACCAAAGGCTCCTAACAGGCTCACACCCCGGTTAAACTCTTCGCCAAGAATAAACTCCGGATCCGGCTCGCCCTGCACCACATGGCGAATCCCCTTGAGCCAGGGCGATGTTACTGATTCAAGAACATTCTCTACCTCAGCGTCCGCCAGGGGCACCCATCCAACCACGCCTTTGATCAGAGGGCTATCCTCCGCCAAACCACACAGCCATTCGGTCTCCTCAACCGTCTGCCGCGCCTGTACAGAGACAAATCCATCCATCTTGGTCGCTTTCGCAACCTTACCCAGGTCAGCCGGACCAAAGTCCCGCTTAAGAACGTCCATTCCCTCGCCGATCCACTCATATTCGACCGGATCGTAGTTCCAAAAGTGATGATGACTGTCGATGCGCATTTTTGTTTACTTGTAGTCCCGCCCTTCCCAACTCTCGTAGACGGAATGTTGCCATGATTCGAGTTTCTGGAGCAACTCCTTGGTTCTGGCTTCCTCTTCATGCCAGAGGTTCTTCTCTTCCATCGGATCTTTGGCGAGATTGTAGAGTTCAAGTCGGAAGGAGTCTTTTCCCGTCGCGATGGAATGCAGTTTCCACGGCCACTCAATCCAAGCCGCATGTCCCGGCGGATTGCGCCGGGAAAAAGAAGGGTATTCCTCCACATTCTTCAACACCCGTTCGGGAAACGGCGAGGGCTCTCCCGCCTGTTGCGCCTCCATCAGCGCTTTGATGATTCGATCGCTATGAGTGGACTGACCAGCCGTGTGCCCATGCCAAAACGCCATAGGCGGGCGCTTCATAACTTTTCCTTCAATCACCGGAACCAGATCAATGCCATCGAGCTTAGGCTGATGCTCTACCTCTGCTCCTGTGACAGCGAGCAAGGTCGGATAAATATCGGAAGAGAAAGCCGGCATATTGATTTCGCGAGGCTCCCATTTCGCCGGCCATTCCAGAATGGAAGGAACCAGCAAGCCACCTTGGTAGATGCTGCCTTTTTTCTGCCTTCCGCCGGATGACTCTTCCATCAATCCCCCATTGTCACTCGTATACCAGAGAATCGTGTTGTCCTCGATTCCCATCTTGCGAAGACTCTTCCGCAAGCGAGCGATTTGTTGATCGATGAGTGTAATCTCAAGGAAATATCCCTTCCCCTTCTTGTCGGCATAAAGATCATCCCCGCCCGGAAAATCGACCGGCACTTCGGCAAACGGACCATGAGGAGCAGGAAACCAGGTCACCGCAAACATGGGTTTGTCGCCGTCTTTGTGCTTCTCTAGAAACTCAATCGTCGCATCCATGGAGATGGCGGAGCCCTGTCCTTTTGGATTCTCGTAGACTCCATTTCGACTGAGGTAAGGGTCGATGTCGAAAAAATTGAGCCCGGAATACCACTCGTCGAATCCCGCGCCTCCCGGGTTAGTAGGACTGTCAGGTTGAACAGAGCCGATATGCCACTTCCCAAAGTGCCCCGTCACATAGCCCGAATCTCGTAGCACCTCTGCAATGGTGACTTCATTCGGGCGCATGTAGTGGCCGTGGTTGGGCACGTTGGTTCGAAAGGGGTGCCGCCCGGTCAACACACTGGCGCGAGTCGGTGAGCAGACTGGAGCTGAAGCATGGAATCGATTGAAGACCACACTGTTCTTCGCCATCTCGTCCATACCCGGGGTCTGAACAAAAGGATGCCCCATGAATCCGGCATCGCCCCACCCCTGATCATCCGCCATCACCAAGAGAATGTTAGGGCGATCGTCAGCAACAATCGCCAAGGGCAAAAACAGACAGAATATCAGGATCAGAATTGCTCTCATCGCTATCAATTCTCGCACTCCTTACTGCCCGAGCGCGGACGCGATGCGCTGCGCCACCTGCTTGCCCATCAGCTCAGAGCCTTCGGGATGAAAATGCACATTCACTGGCTTCTGAAGCGTTTCCAGGTCAGTCAACACCAGGGCATGAAGATCATTCACTTCGATCCCATTTTCCTTCATAATTTTCAGAGCCGCCGCATTGTAGTTGCCTGCATCTTCGGGTGATCGGTAGGGCCTGACCCCCTCCGGGAAAGGCGTTGTTGTCGCAAAAATCAGCTTCGCTTCGGTAGCCTTCAGCTTTTCGACAATCTTCTTCAGGTTGGTCGAATACGTCTCAAGATCAGCTTGATAGGGGTCTTCGGGGTCGTTGGAGTTATTCGAAGTCCCTGCCTCGGTGACTCGCTTTAGATCGTGCAGGCCAGAATTGAAATGAATCACATCCCATTTCTGAGCGGCCAACCATTCATCAATATTCGCGAGCCCATGGGTCGTTCCCTGGCTGTTGCCTGGATTGTGCAGCACGTTTGCGTTCCCCTCCAACTGTGACCTGGCGGTGCCGGTGTAGCCGATCGAAATCGAATCACCAATAATCAGAACAAACGGCAGCTTCGGATCAATCGACGGCTTCCCCCGTTTATTTCGCTTCTTGTCCAGCTCTGCAGAGCCTTCCTCGGGCACATACTTCTTTTCGTCAGCTTGAAGCGGCAGCCCCAACGCGATCATCAAACCAACAGACAAAAGGGAAAGAAACGGTTTCATAGCAAGCCGTGTTTACGGACATTCCGGTTTCAATTCAAGGCACTTTACCGCGTATCAGCGCTTGAATCCATTCACCTTACCAGTTGCCAAGCGGATGAGTCATAGACAAGCTTTCCACGTCCCACCGAACCATTGATGGCCAACGAATCCGCCTCCCAGAATTCACCGCACCTGCCCTGGTATCAAACCGCGGCTGCGGCCTACATTGGGCCGTTTGTCGCCTTCCTCGTGGTCCTTTCGCTAGTCCAACAACTTGGGACAGATGATTCGTCAGCTCCATGGTGGAGGCAACACCCGGAACACTGGGGCTACCCCTTGCAGGTCCTCATCTGTATCGGCTTGGTCATTTACTGGCGAAAACACTACCCAAAATTCTCATGGAAAGGAACCGGTCTCGCCGTCGTCATGGGAGTCGTCGGCATCACACTCTGGCTGCTCCCGCCGTGGATTCATTCCACCGCAGGCATTGGAGAAGGAGGCGCGCTCCCCTGGCTCAAATGGCTGGGATTTCAGTCGAGGCTCGATGGATTCGATCCCTATTTGTTTGGGGAAGAAACTTCATCAATTCAACTCAGCGTAATCCTGGCTCTGCGCTTCCTCCGCCTCGTTGTCGCGGTATCCCTGGTCGAAGAAATTTTCTGGCGCGGCTTTCTGATGCCTTTACTCAGTGATCCCGATGGGGATTGGAGGAAACGCCGCTTGAGCGACAGCACCTCTCGCGCGATTTGGCTGACTGCTGTTGCATTCGCTCTCGTCCATCTGGGTCCCGACTTCGCCGTCGCCCTCCTCTACGGAGCACTCACTGGCTGGGTCTCCGTCAGGACCGGCAATATGTGGGCCGCAGTCATAATGCATGCGGTAGCCAATCTCTGCCTCGGCATTTTCATTCTCTACTCTCAATGGTGGGGACTATGGTAGAGTCATCCTGACCAATGTCTGATTCTCCGCAAAATCGATTCCCCCTCTGGAAAACGCTTGTCGTTTCAGCTCTGCTGATCGTTCCACCACTGATCGGTTTTGTCTTCATCACCTATTCGTCAGGCGGCCTCCATTCGCCCCCCGATGAGGAGCGCCCCTGGGCGCTGTCTAGCTACCTTACTACTTTTGATCCCGCCAGAACGACACCTTTGCTCACCCTGGCAGACATCGACGTACCCGAACTCGACATCAAGTGGGAAGAGAGATCAGGGGCTGACCGGAAACTCCAAATTAACTTCCCATCGGGAGATGAGAGCGAAGACAATCCCTTTGAGATCTTCGAAGCCGATTCATCGGGAAAAGTCCTTCTTCCCGACGGCAATGAACTGCAGATTTCTGCAGTTGCCCTCGTCTTACCGCAAGACGGCAACTGGGAAGGCAGAAATTATTCTTCGGTCATGCCCGATTGGCGCGATCCATTCACGGGAGAGAAAATCCCCGAGGCCAATTGGCAGAAAGAGGTCTATGTCAGCCGCGAGAACCCTAAGCTCTACTTCCGCATTAGTAATGCCGGAAAAGCCCCTCTTCGCTGGCTCTCCCCGAAAGTCTACGATTCGGTCTCGAAATCTCGCATCGCCTCTTCCAGTTCCTACTCCTACACAGGAGACCATGGCATGTTCCATGTCGGTCTGAACATCTGGCATCAAACCTCAATCGACATCGGAGTTGATTTCGCGTTTGGTGATCCCGAGTCACAGGAGATCGAGCTGCTCACGGGAGGCGCTGCCCGCTTCGGAGACAACGCCCTTATCAAGGTGATCGAGGTCCTTCCAAACGGTCATGGAAGCTCAAGCTGGGGTAAAGGAAGCAACGGAGTTCGTACTTCTTTCACTCCCCACAAAATGAGAGAAAAATCCAGTTCCAGAACCCTTCTTTTTCAAGTCTGGCCGCCTAACAATCATAAGTTGGCCGAGCTGATTTACTCTCCCGAAAAACAGGTGCGCCTTTTGAGCGGCAATTACGGAATCTCAGACATCCAGTTCCACGACAAGAAAGCTGAATTCAAAACCGGAACTATCCGTCGTTTCCCCCGACTGGGACGTGCCGTGATTCACCTGGATCAAATTCCCCGCTTACCGGAAGTCGACAACCTCTTCGAAACGCCCATCAAACGAACCGAGATTCAATACAAACACTCTTTCATTTCCGACGTATCAGATGCCGTCTTGAGTCGCTACAGCATCACCTCTCCCGACTACGAAATCGACGCGTCCGTCCTCCCCATCGTCTTCACAGACACGACTCCGATCCAGATCCTTGAAAAATTCGAGGAACTCACCGGCGTGCATACCTACTACGACAAAGAAGAATTTCGGCTCACCAACCAGAAACCCGAGACCGTTTTCGAGAAGGCATGGAAAGAGGTGCAGGAATTCTGGAACAAGTGGTTTCCCTAGTTCGAGCGCCAGGAGCGCTCGATTTCGATCCACGGAATAAATTTGATCGTTTCCGATTCCCAGGTTTTTCCGTAACCTGACAAGGAATCGCAATGACAACTCTCTCGTTTTCTCCAAGTTGGAGCCTGTTCGGCTGTCTCTTCTTCCTAGCAGCATTGCCTCTAGAGGCTCAGGATGTATTCCCTGGAGTTCCCGATGCGCCGGCTCAACCGGCACCCGAGGCAGTTGACGACGCCAGCGGCGACTCGGCTGATAATATTGCACCCTCAGCCACAACCACCAGTAATCCTAAGATTCCTCTGGAATATCTGGAACTCCTTCTCGATCCCCTGCCCCAGGACGAACTTCAACTCGAGGTTGACGGTTGGCAGGACCTCCTCAAAGAGAAAATGCTGGAAATCGCTGACCACGAAATTAGCACTCAAATCGCAAAGGATAGCGGTCAAATTAGTGAGGACGATCAAGCTTCGAGCCAGAAAATGATCGACCTTCAGGAAGAGAAGTCTGAGATTTCCGAGCGCTTTCGCAAAGTGATTGAGGCTTTCTCTGCAAAAGGGGGGGGATCCGGCTCCATACAATCAGTACTTTCAAGTGACCCTCGGATTTAATCTCCAAAGCGAAGATAAGGGAGCTATGAAGGAGGTGTTTGTCAGATGGCTCAAGTCTGAGAGTGGCGGCAAACTGATTTTGAGGAAGCTGACTGCCTTCGTTGTCATCCTACTTTTGGCCTGGATACTGTCGGGCGTCATCAGTGGAATCGTCAGTAAGGCCGTAGACAAACAAGCAGCCTTCTCCAACCTGCTGAAAACGTTCATCAAAAAGACAGTAAAGCGCACCGTTTTATTTCTAGGCCTCCTGGTTGCCATCACTGCCCTGGGCGTGAATGTCAGCGCGCTCTTTGCCATGATCGGCGGTGGAGCGTTCATCATTGGCTTCGCTCTCCAGGACACCCTCGGCAATCTGGCTGCTGGAATAATGGTTCTGGTCTACCGCCCCTTTGATGTGGGTGATCTCGTGGAACTAGCGGGTGTGGAGGGAACCGTAGATAGCGTCAGCCTTGTTTCGACAACGATCCGTTCGTTCGATAACAAAGTAGTTCTCGTTCCTAACAAATCCGTCTGGGGCCAGGTAATCACCAACGCAACTGCTTCGGACAAGCGGCGCGTCGACCTCGTGTTCGGCATCGGCTACGACGACGATACTGATAAGGCTCAGCAGATTCTCGAGAAGCTTGTCGAACGACACGAACTCATCCTCGATGATCCGGAACCAATCATCAGGATCCACGAACTGGCGGATTCTTCCGTGAATTTCATCTGCCGCCCATGGACTAAGCCGGAGAACTACTGGACAGTTTACTGGGACCTCACCGAGGAAGTGAAAGAAGCCTTCGATGCTAACGGAGTCAGCATCCCCTACCCGCAGCAGGACGTACACTATCACGAGTCCAAATCCTGACATTGTGTTTTAATCATGTGCTTGCGGCTTCTCCTGACAATTCTCTCCGCGCTTTTTCTCAGCAACGCCCATGCTCAAACCACGTGGAAAACCGACTCGGCTTCCGCACGTGAACTGACAGAGTTGAACAACAAGCTGATCGCCGCCTATCAACGCGGGGACATGGAGACTCTGCGCTCCCTTCTGGCAAAGGAGCACGTCCACAACAATGTGTTCGGATCAAAACTCGACAAAGAAACCTTCCTCAAAGACATCGAGTCAGGCGTCCTCGAGTTCCTTCGCTATGAAACACCGGAGATCGAATGGGTCATACGAGGTGATATTGCCATTGCCACAGGATTGATTGACGCGGACGCGGTACGCGACGGCAAGCCCGTGCCTGCCAACCAATTCCGTTTCACGAGAATCTACGTGAAAGAGCTCGGTGAGTGGAAAGTTCTTCTTTTCCACAACACCATGGCAGGCCAACCGCCCGCCCCCTGAAGATTCACTCGTCATTCCCCTTTCGAACCCGGCTACCGTTTTGTGCGGAGAAACACGGGTCGCAGGGACGTTGTGTGAACTTTTGCACCGATTCGCGTAAGCGGTTGGCCCGGTTTGAGCTTCACCTAATGAAACAAATCTGTCACATTAAGCGGCAGTTGGATTCATTCCACCCATCCATGAAAGGCCAACCAACATGCGATGAGCCCCCTTCGAAATTTCCGTTCGAATTCCGTCCCCGCCATCCCCGAGGCCAGGCCCGGCCTCGTCTAAACCGTTTCCGGAGAAACTTCTGAGTCCGAGGATCGGCGCATCCACTTGGGCGTTGGTTACCAAACACTTAGGAAATCCTGATGAACAACAACACCAAATTATACAGGTATACCTCAGAAGTGGCCCCGGCCATATCCCGACCGTTCCGTGTCCTGACAGCCCTGCTGCTGCTTCCCCTCATCACCCTGTTCGCAACCTCCGCTGAGGCGCGGCTGGGTGAATCATTCGAAAAATGCGCCAAACGCTATGGCACCCCGACGGGTTCGATCAATATTCCCGGCCTGCTCCCCAACGGAGTCGGATTTCATCGCGGCGAATATTCCATCACCTGCGGATTTGAAGACAACAAGTGCATCATTATGGTGGTGACCCGGCTCGTTCCCGATGATCCGATCCAGAAGGCAATTCCCCGCGATGACATCACCTTTTTCATGCGGGACAACTTCGGGCACACCAGCTGGGTGCTGACACAACTCGATAAAGACCAGTCGACCTGGAGCACCTACGATCTCGAGGATCACAAGCCCTACATTGCCACCTACGACAGCAATCTTGAAATGCTGACGATGAAAATTGCCGGGCTCTAACTCGTCTGACTCGGCCTTTTCTTTCGACCGTTCAAAACAGCTCCGATGAAGGTGTAACGCACCAGATATTCGTAGACTAACAGTAAAGCGCCCGTCGTTACTGTGCAGACGAGGGTGAACTTTACAAAGATGGGCCAGTCCAGATCGCTGATCCAGATCTGCAGTCCCATCACCACAGGCAAGTGCGCGAGATAGAGCCAGTAGGCGGAGTCAGAAAGATATCTCACCCATCGGCTTTCCCCGCTGAAGAATCGCCGGAAAAATCCAAGATGCGCGTAAATCATCAACCAGGTGAAAACCGCGGCACTTAAGCTGCCAGCCCAATGCTGCCATCCGAACCGCTCAACACCGCTACCCAGCCAGGTCGAGGCGGCAACAAAAGCAGGAACACCCAGCAGAGCCCAGAAAATCCAGAAACGACCGGCGTTCGTCTCAAATGACTCATTTCCATAACTCAGAGCGCCAAAGGCAAAGAAAACCGCGTAGTAAAGCAGCTTAGGGGGCCATGGCAGAATCCCCGGGGCGGTATCGGCTCCAACACCTTCCCTCATGAACAATTGGCACAACAAGGTGGCAGGCAGGACCCAGAGCCAGCTTCGGGGGGAAGCGCTCATCCATTTGGGAATTTGGAACGGGACCAGTTTTCGAATCCACACAACCGTCGCGAAGATCACCACCAGCCAGCAAAGATAGTAAAGAAACCAAAGGTGCTGAAACACAGGCAACTGGGCACCCAGCTTCCAGAGTTCAAGGAACTTCTGCAACAGGGGGGGAAGAAGCCCGGATTCACCTCCATTCTCAATCAAGATCTTTTTGATCTGCTTTCTCCCCAGGTAAAGCTCGACTCTCTTGATCTCGATCCCGAGCATCCCACCGACCCGATTGACCGTGACCATGCCGTGGCGCTGGGAATCCAAAGGGGTCTCGCCATCGTTATTCCTTGCATTCACATCGGCTCCCGCTGCAAAAAGGAGCGCCCCCTCCTCCCCCCGGCCGAAAAACGAGGCCGCATGCAAGGCTGAGGAACCCGCGCCATCACGGGCGTTCACATTAGCCCCGGCTTCGATCAGGAGAGACACCAGTTCCGGCTTACCCTCTATCACCGCCCAGGCCAGTGGAGACAATTGAAACCCTGAGTCTTTCGCATTGACGTCTGCACCCTCTTCCACCGAAACGCGGACCTGATTACCATCGCCGATTCTAACGAGTTGCCACAGCGCCTCTTTATTTTCAGCGCCCGCCCATTCTCCGTCGCCCGCCTGACCC
>JABSSQ010000121.1 GCA_013213905.1 Verrucomicrobiales bacterium
ATTTTTGTCACGGTCAAGGACATCAACACGGCCGCCGTTGAATGCGTTCGGATCAAGACCTTGCTCAAACTCGTCAAGATTGGTTAAAAGGTCACCGTCCAGATCAAGCCCGGCGTCGTTGGGGTCATTCGGATTGAGCCCATTATCGGTTTCCCACTGATCGCCAAGGCCGTCGCCGTCGCTATCGATAACGGAAGCGACAACTAAGTAGCCGATTGACTCAGCGGCGTGCCCCGTTCCATCACCCGTACTATTCTCCTCGTGCACATAGATACTTGCTTCTCCAGCTGAGAGCGTACGCGTTCTGAGAGTGGCAGTGTCAGGCTCATTGTAAGATTGAATATCGCCGACAAACAAGGGGGCCGCATAGTTGACTCCGAAACTAAGAGAGTAGTTTGAGTTGGTGACAGCATCCCCTGTCTCTGAGACGGCAAAGTTCAGCCCTCCCACAGAGGTGAACACACCCTGTCCTTTTTCGATCGCAATGTAGTGAACCGTCTCAGCAGCATGGACTCCATCATTGGCTTTCTCCTCATCGAGCTTCACGGAAAATCCACTCTTGTCGATGGAAGTGAATCGCTCTGTCACTGCTTCGGTTTCATTCCGCGTCACGACCTGCCCAAAAACAACAGGAGTGTCTTGGAAAGTGTCGTAAAAAGACTCAGAGGTGGCAGATTCGGTTACCGCGGCAATCTCTCCGGCTTGCCAAACCAGGCCACCCATCCGAAAAATACCGGACTCCATGACCATGACGGTGACTTCTTCTGTAGAGTGCGATCCATCCAGATAATCCCACTCATCCAATTCAATATCGAAACTGGAGGACGTCACATTGGAAACACTGACAGACAGGGCAGCCGTCCCGACCGAGGAAGCAGGTCCCGCCACCACAACTGGATTGGTGTAGTTGCCTGACAAAGCAATGGTCTGGACGTTCTGATTCAGCGAGATTGTGAAGATATCGAGCTTCGATTCGGCTTCGCCATAAAGATCCCCGAAGATCATCAGTCCGGCCACCTCTGTGACGTGTCCGACCTCGTTGTTGGCGGACTGCTCCTCTTCGAGCCACATGTCCAGCGAGCTATCAGTCACATTATCGATGCGGAGTTCGCAAGGGTCTCCCCCAGCGCGAGTCTGCATATTACCGAGCACCGCCGGATTCTTCAACAAGCCGCCATAGGTCAGCGTGTTATAGAATTCTTCGATGATCTTGTCTGACGCAAACACCTCAAAAGGCCGCCCATCGAGGACCCCTTGTCCCGGGGTGATGGCGATGTAACCGACGGACTCGCTGACGAGGCTGGCCGTATTTAGCTCTTGGTCTTGCAGCTGGGTCTGAAAAGTTGTTGTGCTGATATTTCGAACCCGGGTATTCACACAAATCGTGTCATCCGTGGTGATCGAGTTAGCGTCGCTTTCCGCCTGCAGCAAAATGACTGGCGCTACGGTGTGGCTACCTGAGAGAGTATGGGTCGTAAATCCGTTTCCGGAAGTCACGCGCCCTGCTTCAAAAACAAGTCCTGACACATTGTGCACCCCCTCTTCAATGGCGATATAGGTGACGGTTTCCGCACCATGAACACCATCAAGGTATTCGTATTCATCTATTTGCCATTCAAAACCGGTCGCCGTGACGTTTCTTACCCGAATCGTAAACGGATCGAGATCATTTGAACTCGGGGGACCAAATACAACCACAGGTGGCGCGGCGTAGGTTTCATTAAAGGTGACATTGTGCCATTCCGTTGAACTGGCCTGACTTTGCACGAGGGTGCCGACTTCTGACACCGGGTCTGCGTGCACGAATGCGCTTAACGCGAGCGTCGCGGAAACAATTGTTCCGCGAAATAGCCTCCCGGCTATCCTGGGAATTCTCATGGGTGGTTTGTTGTGGTGGTTAGAGAATCGGTACTGCAGTCAAGCTCTGCCTGATATCAGGACCGGGTCCTCGTTGGTTGATGTTACTCTGCCAGACAAACATCAACAGGACACCGAAGGAGAAGGTGGGGATGGCGGTATCCGCTGACTTAAGTCTGACAGCGGGCGCATACTGGCGAACTTCTACACGATCCGTCAACAAAAATGCGAAATTTATCCTAACTTTTTCCAAGGATCAATCTAACACAACGACGAAAAATACTGAATTTCAACGACTTACTGATTCACTCCGCGTTGTCATTTGACGCGGTTCCGCTTCATTAAATCGGCATCGTAAATCAAACTTCATTCTCATCTTGATCGATCAACGACTCTTGTGGCAGTCTCTGCAAACTATGCAGTTTCCCCATCACTGCTTTATTGTCCTTGGATTCCTTTTTATCCTTCCGGCAGCGGCGGAGACAAAAAAGGCACCCCGCCCGGCCTGGACCTCTACGCTCCAATGCCTCGCCCCGCTCGCCCGTGAGGCTCGTCGCGGAACCGAACCGTTGAGATTCGAGCAGGCATTCTTTGACGGACCTTTCACTCGCCCGCTGCTTCCCGACGATTCAAACCATTTTCCAGTTCGTTGGAAATCAACCAGTGATGCCACTTCAACATCACAGCATCTGGGAGCCGGCTTTAGCTATCTCCTTGCCTTTGACGATGTCAGGGCGTCTCGTCACTTTCGCGAGACCATTAACCTGCCAGGAGGAAATACGGCCGGTTTGCTAGGCTTAGCCCTGATCAACACAGACAGCACGAGGCGTTACCAGTGTTTTCTCAATGAAGCGATCCAATCAGAAGAACCGGCCCCACCAGCCGTTTACGATTGGCTGCAGATCCTGAAAAAACACTCAGCCACCGGGTCTCTTGCCTTTTCCGATGACCTGCTCAAAGAGTGGGCCAGCCTCTCAGAATCGAGTCAAAACCCATCAATTGCCGCCGCCCTGATACGTCAGGCCACGCTGTTCAGGCTTCAGGGTTTCGAAATAGAGCCGAGTATCCTGGAGAGCCTTTCAACCGGATTGATTCCTCAGCGCTTTCCCCGATTCTGGCTCCACCCCGATCAGCAGGCTCAGGGTTCGAACGATACTTTCTATCGAGCTTTCTTTCGCAGCCAGCCACAACTTCTCCAGCTCGCTGGGTACGAATCCAAAGAGCTTATCATTTCGGCTGAAATCGAACGGCTCTCAAAAATTCGCTCGGTAATGCCAGAAGCAACTCTTAACCTCGGTTCCTACCTCAAAAACCAAATCGAAAAGTTGCGCGCCAGAGACCGATACGAAGAGTGCTTGTCCCTCGCAGTTCAACTCGAGTCCCTTCCAAGAGACGCGTTTTCACCCGGAACACGTTTCCGCCGACTCACCCGGGCGGAAAGCCCGTGGGTAGTTGGCAGGACGGCGCACGCCTCCCTGTTGCTTGATGCCAATCAGCAAGAACCGCTGATGCACCTTTCGCGTGGTTTTACGGCTCAAGACCGTGCTGAGTATTTCGCCTGGCAGGTTGCTTCCGCAGCACGCAACGAGGCGGATACTAATGTCTGGCTCGCCGCCTTACGCAGAGAACCGGAGAGCAACGACCTGGTCGAACAAGCAGAGAATTTTCTTCACGCCATCGATCAGCCCGACGAAAAAACGCCTTATCAAATTCCCGGGCTTAAGCCGACAGCCCATCTCTCCTCGAAAGATCCCATTTCACTCTCCCTCGCCGATCAAGGCAACGATAGCTTACTCAAAGACTGGCCGAGACGCCCGGGCCAGGCATTCAGTCTTCCCGATTGGCAGAATGAATCGCTTTCCCTTTCTTCATGGGCGGGCAGACCCGTCGTCGTCATTTTTTTCCTTGGCGGAGGCTGCCTCCACTGTGTGGAGCAATTGACGGCTTTCGGTCCGTGGAATGCCCAGTTTGAAGAAGCCGGGATCGACATTCTCGCGGTGAGCACGGATCCGGTGGAAATCCTCAGCGATACACTCAAAAACACCGACAATCCTGATGAGGCGTTCCCCATCCCGATCGTTTCCGATCACGAACTGAATGTTTTCAAGCAGTGGGGAGTTTACGATGAATTCGACGAACGCGCTCTGCACGCCACTTTCGTCATCAACCCCGGCGGCGAAATCATCTGGGAGGAAAAAGGCAACGCTCCCTACATGCACCCCGACTTCCTGCTCTATGAGGCCAAGCGGCTGTTGGAGCTGGAGAAATAGCGCTCTGCAGCCGCAAACACAAATACCGACAGCGGGAATCGAACCCGCACGTCCCGAGGGACAACGGATTTTAAGTCCGTTGCGTCTACCAATTCCGCCATGTCGGCATGGTGGAGGGCTGAATTAAGCACTGGGACACGGTGAAAATCAACTGATTCTGAATCAATCGTTGAGATGTCGGAGATGTGATCGAGCGAAAACCTTTTCAGGCTGACGAACTCGATGAGGAGGAACTCGATGAGGAAGAACTCGATGAGGAGGAACTCGATGAGGAAGAACTCGATGAGGAAGAACTCGATGAGGAAGAACTCGATGAGGAAGAACTCGATGAGGAAG
>JABSSQ010000122.1 GCA_013213905.1 Verrucomicrobiales bacterium
CGACCGCCGCTTCAGAACGGTTGCTGGTGGAGAGTAGCAGAGCGTTTCTCAGGTTAGCCTGCATCCAGATGCCGGGGGCACGGACTCTGGCTTGTATATTCTGCAGGGTGATGTCGTCGTCTTCCCAATTCAGAGTGCGGCCTGCGGTGCTCTCTGCCAGCTGGATGTAGTGATCAACCGCAGGTTGAACGTCCCATTCCGCGTAGTCGGCGCCGAGCGCTTCTGCAAGTTTTGCCGCCGCGTTTCGAGTCACTTCACCACTGTTCTTAGTTGCCTGGTAGGCACAGAGCAAAAGATCACTCATGTTGATCGCTCCCTTGAACTGGGGCAGCCTGCTCAGGAAGGTCTCTTCGCTAAGTTCTTCTACTGCTAGATGGTGCATGAGGAATACGAGACTGGCTACTGCCGCCGAGTCAGCGCCCCCGCTCAGGGAAACGATGAATCCGTTGGAGTGACTCTTTCGCATGTAGTCGAAAAGTCCGAGGCATACCGCGAGAGTGAATTCCTCTTCTTTGCTCAGTTCAGGCGCGGGACCGATATCGTTTCCAGGAGCACAGCCGGTCCAGGTGTGAGGAGTCGTCACCGTGCAGGTGGCCAGCGGATCAACCTCCCGGCTCATGGTTCGCGCCTGGTTCAATCGGTTGAGGTCGAGATTGACTGTCGCAGTGATGATCTCGATGTCTTTAAAACTGAGGCGGGGAGCGCCGGCGAGGAGTTCTCCTCCGGAAGCGATCAGAGATCCTCCGTCGAAGATGACTCGACCTGATTCGTTGCCAAGCAGGTTGGCGTAAACGTAGGCGGCACCGAATGCCCGGGATCCTTCGCAGGCGAATTGCTCGCGGATGCGGTGTTTCCCAAATGCGAAATGGCTCGCGCTGGGGTTGAGGATGATATCGATGCCAACTTTTGAGTAGTTGCGACCGGGGCGATTGGCGACCCAGGCATCTTCGCAGGCTTCGAAACCGATCCGTCTACCGCCGACTTCGAATGTCACATCGCCGAGGGGCACCGTTTCTCCAAGAATGTCGATCCGGGCGACCTGTCCCGTCGGCCACGCGCGAAACCAGCGTTGTTCGTAGTGGATGCCATCTCCCGCCAGATTCTGCTTGGCGTAGAAGCCGAGCAAACGTCCGTCGCTGATCAGCGCCACGACGTTGTAGACAGCGTTTTGATGTTGGAGTGGCAGGCCTACTGCAACGACCAGGTCGCGAGTTTCCGGTAGCAAACGCGCGAGCCGGTTGAGGGCCTGGTCGCAAGTTGAAGGAGCGAGGAACTGATCTTCACATCCGTATCCCGTGATGGCGAGCTCCGGCAGACAGATCAACTCTGCGCCCGCATTGCGACATTCGGCGATGGCCTCACGAAGACGGCTGGAATTCCCACTCCAGTCGAGCGGCGTTTGATTGAGTGAGACGGCGGCTAGTTTGACGTAGTTCATGCGTTGAATCCGTTTTTGATGAGAAGTTCTTTTTTTGTCTCTTCCAGCTGTGCGGTCAGTCGAACCGGAGGGGTGTTTCCACTTGTCGCAGTCCATCCAGTGCGAGCGCGATCACGAATTGCGTCGATGGGGGTGTGTTCCAAAACTCGCTTCCCGTTTTTGACGACAGGGGTGAGAAGCGGAGTGGCTCCTTCGGGAATCACGAAAGTGTCGTCCAGTTCATCATAGAGAAGGTCCTCAACGACTTGTCCGCATTCATCGGCCGTTCTTGCGATCTGGAGAATGCCGGGATTGGAAACCTTGATGAGATCATTGGAAAGCTTGATGCGATACTGCCATTTCTCATCC
>JABSSQ010000123.1 GCA_013213905.1 Verrucomicrobiales bacterium
TGATCCTCGCGATCTCCAGCCCCCTGTTCTTCTCCAAGGAACAGGACCATGTGGACGCTTGGTTCCTCCCGGCCGTCTTCCTTGTAGCCGTATCTCACCATTTTCTTAAAATGCTCCTCCACGTCTTCGGGGCTGATATCGGGAAGCTCATACGGATTGTTGGCCGGACTCCCGCCGGTTCGGAGCGGTGGAGTTTCACCGGTTACTTCCCTGACAAGCGCACGAAAATTTGTCACCACCTTCGGATCAATCCCTTTCTCGCGACGGGCGGCATTCTCTTTTTCCAACCACGCCCTCGTCTCGGCGACCGCTTCGTTCCATCGCTGCTGGTCACGCTCATCCACTTCGCCCGGCGTCCCCGGCTCGGGCGGATTCTCTTTCATCTCTTCCAGCATTTCGGGAGTGGGCGATCGCTCCATTCGGCGCCACCCACTGGTGATGCAGAAGATCGCGCTGGCATGCCACTCCATCGCTTTCTGAATCGCCTTCGTGTAGTGCGCCACATCGGCTGCCTGAAGCGGTATCTCTTCGGAATCGGTAACTGCCTGGGAAGGGCCGTAGCTCCAACGCAACCCGAGCTGATCGTAGCTCCGGTTCAAGGGATCCATCCATTCGATCGCGCTACGCAGGTTTGAGGGCAGGCTCGGAACCATTTCGTCGCGGAACGCGACGAGGTTCTTGCCTTCATAGAGCAGGATGTTGAACTGGGTCCCCCGCTTCAAATTGGCCAACATGATCGAGACCTCGTCCTTCACGTTGTTGTAGGCGGTCATCCCGCCCTTCTCATCGACCAGCATGTAGGGCGTCGCATCGATGATGAAAACAATCTTCTTACCGCTGCCGGAGATGCCGAAAAAATTCACGTCTGATTCCGCATCGGAGTTCGTCGAAAAGCTCATGCCCTGGCCAAAATCCTGGAGCCCCATGACCAGGGAGGTCATCTCAAAGTTGTCGGAGTCGTCCACCTCGGGAACGGAGAATGCAGACGGACTCACCGAGCTCAGGACATCCACCGGCTGGGCTGATGCCGCTGACGGTTTCACCTCCGGCGTCGGGCGCGTGATCCTCGTCACAGTCAGTTCCGACTCCCGCTTGTGAGGAACAGACACCACCAGCTGGGGCGGCTTTGGCATCGGCACGTTGACCACCACCAGTCCAATCAGGAAAAAAATAATCAGGTGCACCAACAACGCCATCGAGAGCGAAGAAACCCGGTCCGAAGACGTCGCCATTCGCGCCTGGGCGTGAGGCAGTTCGCCCCCGACCAGTTCGAGATCGCCGTCGTAGTCTTCCCACTTTGCCCGGACCTCATCCCAGTCCACCGTCGGCGCCGCCTTTCTTCCGCGCGGCTTCTCAACCTCGAAATCGGATTCAACCGGGCCGGTCTCGTCCCGCTCGATCAACGCGCCGAGACCGCCATCCACATCTTCGTCAAACGCGCACGCCTTCGGTTGCTCCGCGACCACCGGATCCGGTTCCGCGCGGACCGGCCCGGGCTCTTCGTCGCGGCGGACCTCCTTCGGATTTTTTTTGACTGGCTCGGACTCGGGCTCTTTGTCTGGCTCCGCTTTCTCCGCGACTGCTTCGGTTTCCGCCACTCCGAGCGCCGCGGGGCCGCCGGTCAGCAGAGCGTGCAACCTCACCTTGATCTCGTCTTCGGGAATGATGTCATCCGGTGATTCCCTGACAAGGCGACGAGCCTCGTCCATGTCATTGCCGCGAACGGCATCCTCGATCACCCGGATACGCAAATCCCAGTTTCCGGGATCCTGCTCCAGTTGTTGGAGGATGGATTCATCGCTGCTCATTCGGTTCGCCCTCGACACTTATTCAAGTGGGACGTCCGAAATGTGACGAAAATCCGGCGCTCTTAGCAATGCCCAAAATGCCCAACCGACCTCATTCGGGCTAATCGGAAGCTCACTCCGTCCCGCATCA
>JABSSQ010000124.1 GCA_013213905.1 Verrucomicrobiales bacterium
CCCCGGGGATCCCGTCTATGCAGGAACAGGCAATCTCTCCGGGGGAATCGAGATCGAGGTCACTGGAACTGGAGATGAGACCGTGATCGGACACGCGCGTGCCATCGTCGAAGAAGCCCAGCAAACCCGGGCACCCATTCTCCGCCTAACCGAACGCTATGCCGGCTATTATTTTCCGTTCATTCTCATCCTTTGCGGCGCGGTTCTTTTCTTCACCTCCGATTTGTCCCGCGCCATTTCGGTACTGATCGTCAGCCTCCCCTGTGCTTTCCTTCTCGCCGCCCCCTCGGCCATGGTCGCCGCTCTCGCCAGCGCTACCCGGATCGGCTTATTGATCAAAGGAGTGCGATTTCTCGAAGTCGTCCGCAACATCGACACCGTCGTCTTCGACAAAACCGGGACGCTGACCCACAGCCGGCTTCGACTCGTTGCTATTTCACCAGCCGGGGAAACAAGCCGCGAAGAACTGCTCACATTGGCGGCCTCTGCACTTTCACAATCGAGCCACCCGGTCGCCAGGGCCCTGATCGAAGCGGCACATGCCGAAGGAATCGAAACCTCCGCAGTTGATGAAGTGCAGGAAAGCCCCGGTCTCGGCGTCAGCGGAAAACTCAAAAAGGGCTCCTTCCTCGCCGGCCGGGCTTCCTGGCTCGAAGAAGCCGGCATTTCATGTCCTGCACCCGAAGAACCGGAGACGGGTGCTTCCGTTCATCTCGCCCTCAAAGGGCAATGGCGCGGCAGCCTCCAGTTCGAAGACACGATACGCCCCGAAGCCGCTGGAATTGTCGAGAGCCTGCGCGAAGTGGGAGTCAAACGCATCCTCATGCTGACCGGCGACAAAGAAGCCGTGGCCCGACGGGTGAGCGATGCTCTCGGCATCGATGAAGTTCACGCCGAATGCCTTCCTGACGAAAAACTCAAAATCGTCGACGATCTGAAAGCTGAAGGGCAACGTGTCCTCGTAGTCGGCGATGGGATCAACGACGCTCCCGCTCTCTCGGCCGGTCACGTCAGCCTGGCGATGGGCGCGCTCGGCAGTCAGATCGCGATCCAGGCAGCTGACATGGCTCTCATGTCCGACGATCTGCACAGGATTCCCGATCTCTTCCGACTCTCCCACCGCACCATGGGCACGATTGAGCAGAACCTTGCGTTTGGTGCCGTTTTCATCGCTCTCTCGATCATCCTTTCGGCATCAGGCTGGATCGGCCCCATCGCCGCTGCCCTTCTTCACGAAATCAGCGCATTCTTTGTACTCATCAACAGTGCCCGGCTACTCCGCTTCGAGCCGCACAATGACACCTCGACAAGCATTCCTGCAGCAGATCATGCATCGCAACATTAATGCAAATAACTTGCATTTACTGATTGTGTGAACGTTTTTCCCTCTCCCCCCGAAAACTGATCCATCACCGATGAAACGATCCACCTTTCTCCGTTTGGCCCTCGCCGCGTCAGCTTCACCCGGCCTGAGCCGAACTTCTTTTGCCGAATCGGAAAAGCCTCGCAAGCTCGTCCTTATCGCTGGCCAACCGAGCCACCCTCCGATGATGCACGAATTCAGAGCAGGGACCATCCTCCTCGAAAAGCGGCTCACCGAAGTCAACGGGCTGAACGTGGATCGGGCTGAAATGGGCTGGGTCAAAGACGAGCACACCTTTGACGATGCCGATGCCGTGGTTTGCTTCTCCGACGGCAACGGCCGCCACCCGGTTCTGCAAGGCGAGGGCCGCCTCGAAAAAGTTGAGTCTCTCGTCTGCAACGGTATTGGATTCGGCTGCATGCACTTCGGAGTCGAAGTGCCGAAGGACACAGCCGGTTCGCAATTTCGGAAATGGATCGGCGGTTGCTATGAGAACCAGTGGTCCTGCAATCCCATCTGGGATGCGACGTTTGATCAATTTCCAGATCACCCCATCACTCGAGGAGTCGCTCCCTTCACGATCAAGGACGAGTGGTACTTCAACATGCGCTTCTCGGACGGTTTCACTGCCGAGGGCCCCAACGAAATTGATGGCGTGAAATTCACCCCCGTGCTCATTGCCGCCCCGTCTGATGAAACACGCGACGGCCCCTACGTGCACCCGAAAGGTCCCTACCCTCATATCCAGGCCGCAAAAGGACGAAAGGAAGCCGTCATGTGGGCTGTCGAACGTCCCGACGGTGGCCGGGGATTTGGATTCACCGGAGGTCATTTCCACGTCAACTGGCAAAACGACAGTTTCCGCAAGATCATCCTCAACGCCCTTTGTTGGGTAGCCAAGGTTGACGTGCCCGCTGAGGGCATCGCCTCCGCTGCAGTCAGTGACGACGAAATCAATCAGAACCTCGACAACAAAAAGCCGAGACGAGCGGCTGGATGAATCACATGTCCCTCTCACTCTACGACACCTTCAGTCGCGAAGTTCGTCCAGTTCAACCCCTGGACGGTTCGACTCTGCGATTCTATTGCTGCGGCCCGACCGTGTACGGCCCGGCCCACATCGGGAACTTCCGCACTTTCGTGATGCAGGATGTCTTTCGCCGCGTCGTCGAAGCCGGGGGAATCGCAACCCGGCACGTCCGCAACATCACCGATGTTGATGACAAAACGATCCGACAATCCCAGGCAGAAGGTCGCAGCCTGAGCGAATTCACCCAGGCCTGGACCGCACGCTTTCACAATGACTGTGCCTCCCTCGGCATCCTACCACCGCATATCGAGCCATCTGCTGTTGAGCACTTGCCAGAACAGATCGAATTGATCTCGCGGCTTATTGAAAAAGGCCACGCCTATCGCACCGACGACGGATCCGTCTACTTCGACGTGCGTTCTTTCCCTGCCTACGGACAGCTTTCACGACTCGCTGAGCGGGAAATAACGACGGGAGAAGTCGATCGCGAACAGTCCGACGAATACGATCGAGCCAGC
>JABSSQ010000125.1 GCA_013213905.1 Verrucomicrobiales bacterium
TCGATTTCAATTGGGGCTGGATTTGACGCTTACCATCAAGCTTCTCCTGAGCATCTTCAAGATTGAAGAACAGATGCGTATTCAAACACTCGTCTCGGAGGCGACCATTGAAGCTCTCGATGTAGTGGTTTTCGACCGGCTTGCCCGGTCGAATGTGCGTTTTAGGGGTCATGCGACAAATCTTGAATATCTCCCGGTGTCCCGCATTGTGTTAACACTTGTCAGCTTAAAAGAGTTGCAACGCCAATTTTGGGGCCGATTGGGGGCGCTTTGCTTACAATTGAACGTACAGACCAACCAATGCGCGTTGGATGCCAACCGCCTAGAAGAATGAGACTTGGGAAGCTTCTCGGCTTATGAACCCGTCTCAGAGGAAGGAAAAAACAACGACCACGAATCGACACGCCACAGACGCGATTTCCACGGGATTCGATGTTGTCTTGGATTTCTCAGTTTCACTCCTAGCGAAGGAAAGTCGGCCTAATCACTCTACACACAAACGTAACGCCCACCTCGAATACGCTGTCCTGGTTAACCGAGGGGGATCCTCCTGCATTTTCAGCCCAGATCCCCGAACGAATTCAGTTATGCATGCGACTCGCCCAAGCGATGTCTGGAGAGGTTAGAGAAGGAGTCATTCAGTGTCGATGCGAAACTTCAAATGGGGTGGGCAGCTCAAAACGGGAAGACAACCGGTCTCAAAGCTGCTAAAATGAAATTCATGGCCAATGTGACCGAAATCATCAATGATGTGCTAAGCCTGCCGCGCACGGATCGCGGTTATCTGGCTCAAAAGCTCATCGAAAGTCTCGATGACGACCATGACGTGAGCGATGACGAGAAGGCAACGCTCGACCGCCGTTCACAGGAAATGAAAGACGGAACCGTCACTCCGTTGACACTCGATCAGCTCAAAGAGCAAGTGAGCGCGAAATAGCGGATGATCAATCTGCGCATCCATCCCGAGGTTGCCGACGACCTCAATCTGGCGAAAGCGTGGTACTTGGAGATTGATCCGGAGCTAGCCGAGAGCTTCCTCGACGAAGTCTATCAAACGATGGAACTCGCCCAGGTAGCTCCCGAGCAATACTCTCGGATCTACCAACACTATCGCCGTGTACTGTGTCACCGGTTCCCTTACAAAGTTGTGTTTGAGATCGACGAGGCCGCCCAAGCTGTTCACGTTCTCGCAGTGAGCCATACCGGCCAGCATCCTGACCGCTGGAAACGTCGCATTTAGTCTCTTTCCTTAGCCGCTGCGGGCTGCTACTTTGGACACTGTGAACCGCGTTCTGTCCAGCCTCCTACTCGTCTTTCGAATTTTAGGGGTCATGTTTTAGGGGTCATGCGACAAATCTTGAATATCTCTCGGCGTCCCGTATGCTGGTTTCATGCCACGAAATCCCAGAATTGAGTATACTGGGGCGGTGTACCACATAATGGCACGAGGGGACCGCCGTGAGCCGATCGTGTTTAGCGATGGGGATCGCAACCTATTTATCGATACCCTGGGTGAAGTCTGCGGTCAGACGGGCTGGGAAGTGTTTGCCTGGGTATTAATGGAGAATCACTATCACCTAGCCGTGAGAACGCCTGAAGCGAATTTGGTGAAAGGGATGACATGGTTTCAGAATGCCTTCACGAGGAGAATCAATACTCGTAATCAGTTGTGGGGGCACCTATTCGGCGGCCGTTACAAAGCGATTTTGGTGGAAGATGAATCCAACAGCGAGTCGGGGCTGTGGCGGAATTATCTGACTACCCTGATCGACTACATTCATTTGAATCCCGCACGGGCAGGATTGGTAGATGGAGCTGAGACCAGTCTTGAAACTAAAAGAACCAAACCTGTAACCCATGTCGCCGGTCAATCTTTTACCTATGTCGCCGGTTCATGCCCTTGATCGCGCCTTTGCGAGGCGTGTCTCTGATGCTAGCCTCGCCGCATGAGATTATTCGCTACTTTCTGTCTCTTTATTTTCGCCACTACGCTTCGTGCGGAACGGCCCAATGTCATCGTCATTTTGACTGACGATCAGGGTTGGGGTGACCTGAGTTCATCCGGCAATGAGAACCTGTCGACGCCCAATATCGACTCCCTGGCAACGGACGGTGCCTATTTCGATCGCTTCTATGTCTGTGCGGTGTGCTCCCCGACCCGGGCGGAGTTCCTGACCGGTCGTTTTCACCAGCGAAGCGGGGTGTATTCCACCTCAGCCGGCGGTGAGCGCATGGACCTGGACGAGACCACGATCGCCGACACGTTTAAGGCAGCAGGCTATAAGACCGGAGCCTTTGGCAAATGGCACAACGGTATGCAGTATCCGTATCACCCCAACGGGCGCGGGTTTGACGAGTTTTACGGCTTCTGCTCGGGCCACTGGGGCAACTACTTCAGCCCGATGCTGGAGCACAATGGCGAGATCGTAACGGGTGAGGGCTTCGTGGTGGATGACTTCACCGACAAGGCCATGGATTTCATCGCTGAGAACAAGGATGAGCCCTTCTTTGTTTACCTGCCTTATAACACGCCTCACTCCCCAATGCAGGTCCCTGACGAATTCTGGGATCGCTTCAAGGACAAGGAATTGACCATGCGTCATCGAGATCCTGAAAAAGAGGACGACCTGCACCTGCGCTGTGCCCTCGCCATGTGCGAGAACATCGACTGGAACGTCGGACGCTTACTCGGCAAGCTCGACGAACTCGAGGTCGCCGAGAA
>JABSSQ010000126.1 GCA_013213905.1 Verrucomicrobiales bacterium
AATGAGGAAAAGAATCAGGGCCACAACGGCGATGGCGAACATGAAGGCGTAAGTCTGCACGTTGCCCATCTGGAAAATTCGAAGAATGGATCCGGTCGTCATGGCGGTCATGGCGGGGAAGCGGGCCACGATCGGATCGATGAGGTAGCGGTCAATGAGATCGCAAAGTTTGGCGAGACCATCCTGAAAGATCGCGATGAGCTTTTCGTAGACCTCGTCGATGTAGAAGCGATTCGCAAAGAAGGGAATCGAGATCGGATCGGAGTCTTTGCCCTTGTAAAGAACGATAGCGCCAATCACCCCAACCGCGAGACCGACGAGCGAAAGCACCGCTGTGGAGCTCCAGTGAAAGTGCAGGCCTTTTTCCGGGGCTGCCGCCATGAGCGGGCCGGAGAGGAAACCGTAAGCGGAGAAGATCGCCATGAACGCGAGCAGGGCGAGCGGCACCCACATGATGGGGCCGACTTCCTTCGAGTGGTCCGCATCGTCGGAGCGGTGTTTGCCGAAGAATGCCACGATGACGAGACGAGTCATGTAGAATGGAGTCAGGAACGCCACGATGATCGCGAGCCAGTAAGGGCCAGTCATGCCAGCGTGGTGGGCGGCTTCAAGAATGCCCTCTTTACTCCAGAAACCGGAGGTGAACGGCACCGCAATGAGAGCGGCGGTTCCGATCGCGAAGGTGATGAAAGTGATCGGCATCTTCTTGCGAAGGCCACCCATCTTCCAGATGTCCTGCTCGTGGTGGCAGGCGTAGATGACGGCACCGGATCCGAGGAAAAGCAGCGCCTTGAAGAAAGCGTGCGTGTAGAGGTGGAACATGCCGGCGTCGCTGCCGTGGTGAACGCCCTGGGCCATGATCATGTAGCCGAGTTGGGAAAGCGTGGAGTAAGCGAGGATGCGCTTGATGTCATTCTGCTGCAGCGCCATGAGCGCGGCAACAAGGGCGGTGATGGCACCGATCCAGGCAATCACGGTGGCGGCCATCTCAGCGCTTTCGACGAGGAAGGTCACACGGGCCAGCATGAAGACACCGGCAGCGACCATGGTGGCCGCGTGGATGAGGGCCGACACCGGGGTGGGACCTTCCATCGCGTCCGGCAGCCAGACGTGCAGCGGAAGCTGGGCCGACTTACCAATGGCACCGCAGAACACGCAGAGCACCGCGATGTTGAGCAGCTTGGCGTTCTCGACGCCGCCAACGGCGGCGGCGATCTCATTGAAATAGATGGAGCCGGTCAAGGTCCAGACCAGCAGGATACCGATCATGAAACCAAAGTCACCGATACGGTTGGTGAGGAACGCTTTCTTGGCTGCGTCGGCAGCGGAATCCTTTTCGAACCAGTGTCCGATGAGGATGTAGGAACTCACACCCACGAGCTCCCAGAAGATGAACATCATGATGAAGTTGTCCGCGAGGACAATTCCCGTCATGGAGAACATGAAGAGGGAGAGCCCGGCGAAGTAGCGGGACTTGCCGGCATCGTCCTTCATGTAGGCGAGAGAGAACAGGTGCACGAGGAAACCGATCGAAGTCACGATCAGCATCATGCCGCGGCTGAGATCATCGAGCACGAGCCCGATATCGATGTGGAAGATTTTTCCCTCTTCGAAAACTTCACCCATATTGATCCAGGTGAAAGAAGCGGCTTCGAGATCGTCGCCTCCGCCGGCAAGGCGGATACAAAGGAAGAGGGTAATGAAGGCGGAACCGGTCGATACGAGCGAAGCCAGCCCTGACCAGCGCTTCAGGCCGAGCAGGATGGAGGCGGCCACGATGAGCGGCAGCAGCAGAACGGTCCAGGCGATAGTTGTCACATCCATGAAAATGATCAGTCAGAAAATCAGTTCTTCATTGTGTTGAGTTTGCCGACATCGGTGGTCTCACGCGAGCGGTAGAGAGCAACGATGATGGCGAGACCGACGGCTACCTCGGCAGCGGCGACGGTGATGATGAAGAAAAGAAGAACGTGCCCTTCGTAGCTGGGCTGGCCTTCATGCACATTATGGCGGGAAAAAGCCACCAGGGTGAGGTTGGCCGCGCTGAGCATGAGCTCGAGGCACATGAAGATGACGATAATGTTGCGTCGAACCAGCACACCGGCCAGGCCGATTGCGAAAAGCAATCCACTGACGATGAGAAAGTGGTTCAAGGTGAGAGCTGATTCCATGTGGTTCTAGAAAATCGTCTTATTTGAGTTCCCGTTTACTGAGTACGACCACGCCCACGGTTGAGACGAGCAGGAGGACGGCTACGATCTGAACCGGAAACCAGTAAGTGCTGAAGAGGAGTTCACCAATCTGATGTACGTCGGATTGGCCCGGGCCTTTCTGGGCCTCAATAGCAGGAAGTTTGGCAGTGCCGACGCCGCTCTTGGTGATGACAGTGATGACAAGAGTCACAAAGCTGACAACCACGACGACAGAGGCGCCGAGAGTGAAGACGGGGAAGCGCTTGTTCTCCGCCTTGGGGATGTCGAGCAGCATGATGATGAAAAGAAACAGAACCATGATGGCACCCGCGTAGACAAGGACCTGGAGAACGCCGACGAGGTAGGCATTCAACTGGATGAAAAGCGCGGCCAGCCCGAGGAACGAGACGATCATCGAGAAGGCGGAAGTGACCGGGTTGCGGTTCACCACCACACCGATTCCACCAATAAGCGTCAAGGCTGCGAAGATGAAGAATAAGAAAGTCATCTGGGAGTGTGAGTCGTCAGTCGTCTGTTACAGATGTTAGTCGTGCCATAATTTACCACTAACTAATCACTAAATACTAGTTACTTCAGTTCGTTCCACTTGTTCACGAGGCCTTCGCGGACACCACCGATTTCGTAGAGTTTCTCCTTATCGTGAATCATTTCTTCACGGCTGGTTCCGGTGATAGCGTAGTCCTTACGCAGGTAGATGGCCTGCTCCGGGCAGACTTCTTCGCACAGTCCGCAGTAGATACAACGGATCATGTTGATGTCGAAAGTCTTGGGGCGCTTCTCGACCTTGGCCCACTTGTCTTCGGAGGGGATTTCCTCGGGCTTGATGGTGATGGCGCGGGGAGGGCAGATGAACTCGCAGAGTTGGCAGGCGACGCAGCGTTCACGCTGCTGCTCGTCAGTGACGAGGGCGGGTGCCCCTCGGTAGTATTCGGGAAGGTTCGCATCCCACTTCTCTTCGGGATACTGCATCGTGACCTTGGTCTTGCCACTGAGGAGTTTAAAAAAGTGTCCCATTGTCACGCGCAGGCCCTTGGCAAGCGCGGGGAGATAGAGGTGCTCGTACCACTTAAGTTTTGGACGTTTGACGACGATGGCCATGGATCAGGGAGGGTTGGCTTTACTTGAGCCACATCAGCAACAAGGCGGTGAGAATCACGTTGGCGAGAGCCAGTTCGAAGAAAACGACCCAGCCGAGTTTCATGAGCTGGTCGTAGCGGAAGCGGGGAAGAGTCCAGCGCACCGCGATGAAGAAAATGATAAAAAGGATGACCTTGGCGAAGAACACTCCGATGTGGATGAGTCCGTGCCAGAAAGGAACTTCAGCATCGATGCTTTCCGGAGTGAGCCAGCCGAAGGGGAGGCTCCAGCCGCCGAAGAAGAGGGTCACGGCGAGGCCGGAACCGATGATCATGGCCGCGTATTCCCCGAGGAAGAAGAGGGCGAACTTCATTGAGCTGTACTCAGTGTGGTAGCCGGCCACGAGCTCAGTTTCACATTCGGGAAGATCGAAGGGGAGACGGTTGGTCTCTGCGAACATCGAAGTGGTGAAAACGATGAAAGAGATGAAGAGCGGGATAGCAAGCAGCCAGCCCTTAACACTGAGACCTTCGCCCCAAAGAGGGAGGAGAGCCCAACCGTTCTGCGCCTGTTCCATGACGATGCGGCCGAGGTTTAGCTCGCCGTAGATCATGAGCAGGGGAACAATGGAAAGGCCGAGGGAGATCTCGTAGGAGATCATCTGGCTTGTCGAGCGAACACTGCCGAGGAAGGGATACTTGGAGTTCGAGGCCCAGCCGGCGAGGACGATCCCGTAAACCGTGAGGGAGGCGACTGCGAAAACGAAAAGCGGACCGACGTCGAGGTCGGCGATGACCATTTTCTCACCGAAGAGCTGGCTGCCGAACGGAATGACCGCGCAAGTCAGCAGGGACGGAATCATGGTCAGGGCGGGTGCCAGCCAGTAGAAGCTCTTGCGAACGTGGTTCGGGGTGAAGTCTTCTTTGAGGAGGAACTTGATACCGTCTGCCACGGGCTGGAGGAGACCGGCGGGACCCACGCGGTTGGGGCCAACGCGGTCCTGGATCGCCGCGCTGACACGACGCTCAGCCCACACGGACATGGCGACCAGTGGCAGTGTCACAAGGAACACGAATACCACGATCTTAATGGTGGCTGCTAGAATGATATACCAATCCATGGATGTAAAAGGTCAGCCTACGATGATGCCCTGGGCGATGCGCTCCTTCTCGCGTTCGATTAGCGGAATGGTCTCGCCGGTTTCAATGAGGGGCACCCCGAGGTCACCGATCTTGCCCCAGGTGAGGTCGGCAAATTTGGAAACTTCTTCGGTGAGTTGCTTAAAGATATCGAGGGCTGAGTAGATACCGTTGCCACCGCCGGTGGCCTGGATGAGGTCGCGAACGATCTCCCATGGCTCGAGAGTCTGACCGGGGCCGTCCACCACCCGGTTGAGGCGCTGGAGGCGTCCCGTGACGTTGACCATGGTTCCCGTCTTTTCCGCCCAGCAGGCGCCTGGCAGAACCACATCCGAAGCGTCGGCGGTCGGGTTGGCCAGCGGGTAGGAGGTCAGGAAAAAGTCGAGCTTGCCGAGCGTCTCGGCGTCGAATCCGCCGTCTTCGACGAGGTTCTCCTGAAGGCAGAGCAGCGCCTTGATACGGCCTTCGTTGATGCCTTTCTTGATCGCGTCGAGCTGCGAGCCGGGCTTGTCGAGGCCGAGCAGGAGTTTGACCCCGTTGGTGTTCGGGTTGTGGTCGGCGGAAATGAGATAGTCGTCGCTCTCGCCGTCGCGGGGAACGGTGTCCACGTGTCCGGCGTCGAGATGCTTCACGAGGCGATTGACCATGAGCAGTTCCTCATTGGTCATACGTGCGGAGGCTATCACAGCCATTTCGCTGCCTTCGATCCCGGCGAGCTTGTCAGCCGTGGTCGCGAGCGCTTCCTGCCAGGTCGCGATGCGGTGGCTGTCGCCATCTTTCACGAGGGGATCGGTGAGACGGTCATCACCGTGAATCCAGTGGAAATTGAGACGGTGTGAGTCCGGCATCCAGTCGGAGTTCACATCATTGTTCTGGCGAGGTGTGATCCGGTAGATCTGACCTTCGCGCTGATAGACCGTAATGTTGGCTCCGGTAGCGCAGTTCACGTCGATGGTGTTGACCTCTTTCATGAACCAGACGCGCATCTGGAAGCGGAAATCGTTGGAGGTCAGGGCGCCCACCGGGCAGATGTCGACGGTATTGAGCGAGTAGTTGTTAGCCAGTTCCTTGCCGGGATAAACGGCGAGGGTGGTGTGGCTGCCGCGGTCGGTGAAACCAAGGACCGGGTCGTCGGCGATTTCGTCGGTGAAGCGGATGCAGCGACTGCACATGATGCAGCGCTCGTCGTCGAGGCGGACGCGAGGGCCGACGTCGACGTTCTTGGGCTTCTTGACCTTCTGCTCGCGGAAATTGGATTCGCCCTTGCCGTGTTCGACGCTGAATTCCTGCAGAGTGCACTCGCCCGCCTGGTCGCAAATGGGGCAGTCGAGCGGGTGGTTGGCAAGCAAGAGCTCCATGACGCCTTCGCGACAGGTTTCAGTCAGCTCGCCGTCAGTCTTGATGCCCATGTTAGGAGCCACTGTGTTGGCGCAGGCGATCACGGGGCGGGGCATCCAGGAAATCGGGAGGTGGCCGTCTTCATCCGGCTCGGGCGGATCGTCGCCGGGGCGCGGGCGCGGCGGCATGCCCATTTCGACGAGGCACATGCGGCAGTTGCCGGGCGACGAAAGCTTGGGGTGATAGCAGTAGTGGGGCACTTCGACTCCAGCCTCGCGGCAGGCTTCGATCATGCGGGTGCCCTTGGGGAACTGGTGCCACTCCCCGTCAATCTGGACGTCTACGAGATCAGGTTTTTCGTCGCTCATTTCAGGTTCGCAGCGGCGGTAAGAGATTCAGCGTTCACAAAGGCTTCTTCCAATTCAGGCTTGGTGTCAGCGACCAGTTCGTCGCGAAATTTGTCGACGAAACTCTCAGTCGGCCAGGAGGCAGCCTCTCCGAACGCACAAATGGTGCGCCCATCGATGTTGCGGGCCACGGCGTCGAGTTGATCAATGTCAGACGGAGCGGCTTTGCCGGCGACAACGCGATCGGTAATCTTTTTCATCCAGAGGGATCCTTCGCGGCAGGGAGTGCACTGTCCGCAGGATTCGTGGGCGTAGAAATTGTTCAGATTGTTGATGACCCAGCTCATGGAGCGGCTGTCGTCCATGATGATGACGCCACCGGAACCGGCCATGGAGCCGCAGGCGGCAAGGGTGTCAAAGTCCATCGGGATATCCCAGATGGAGATCTCTTTCTCGTCATCACCGCGACCGACCTTGAAGGTCTCGTCGGCACGAAGCACCTTGGCGGAGGATCCACCGGGGATGACGGCCTTGAGCTTGCGACCTTCCTTGAGACCGCCGCACATGTCGTTAATGAGTTCACCGAGAGTGACTTTGCCGACTTGCACTTCAAAGTAACCGGGCTTCTGGACGTCACCGCTGACGCAAAGGATTCGCGTTCCGGTGTTGTTCGGGGTGCCGGTCTTGGACCAGGCTTCGCCGCCGGATCCGATGATGTGTTTCACGTGGCAAAGTGTCTCCACGTTGTTCACGATGGTCGGGCAGAGGTAAAGACCCATGGCCGCAGGAAAGTAGGGAGGCTTAATGCGAGGATAGGGGCGCTTGCCTTCGAGGGATTCGATCAGGCCGGTTTCCTCACCGCAGATATAAGCACCGGCTCCGCGGTGCACGTAGATCTCGAGATCAAATCCGGTACCGAGGATGTCCTTGCCGAGGAATCCCTTCTTATGGGCCTCTTCGATCGCAGTCTCGAGGATCTGAGCGCCTTCGGGGAATTCTTCGCGAATGTAGATGTAGGCCAGCTTGGCGCCCACTGCGAAGCAGGAGATCGCCATGCCCTCGATGAGCTGGTGGGGGTCCTGGTGGATAATGTAGCGGTCCTTAAAGGTGCCTGGCTCGGATTCATCCGCGTTACAGATGAGGTAGACCGGCTTGTCGTTGTTCGGCGGGAGGAAGCTCCACTTGAGGCCGGCAGGGAAACCGGCGCCGCCGCGACCACGAAGACCGGCTTTCTTCACCTCTTCGGTGATGTCGCCCGGCTCCATCTTGAAAGCCTTCTTCTGCTGCTCATAGCCCCCGTCCTTGATGTAGGTCTCGATGGACTGGTCCCAGCCCTCGCGATCCACGTTTTTGAAGACCACGCGACTCTCGTTGGCGTGAGGCTCTTTGCCGGCAATGTATTTAACTTGGCTCATGGATCACTTGTATTGGCTGAGGAGGGCGTCCACGTCGGTGACCGCTTCGTGAAAATCGTCTTCGACCAGGCAGACAGGGCCGGTGCCGCAGCTGGCGAGGCACTCGGCAAACTCGATGCTGAACTTTCCGTCTTCGCTCAGCGCGATAGGATCGTGGTGCGTGACTCCGGAGCGGTCGATTCCGGCTTTTTCGCAAATGGAGTCCATCAGCTCGTAGCTGCCGGCCATGGCGCAACTGAGCGTGCGGCAGACGCGGATGTGATACTTGCCGGGGGCTTTCTGGCGAATGCCCGGGTAAAAAGAAACGACCTCAAGAACCTTGATGGGTTCAAGCTCCAGCTTAGCGGCGGCCCATTCGACAGATTCTTCGTTAATGAATCGGAAGTGGTGCTGCAAAGCGTGGAGGACAGGAAGGACCGCGGAGCGCTTACTCACCGGATAGTGAGTGATGCGTTCATCGATTTCTTTTTCGAGTTCTGGAGGGACTTCGAGAGCCATGTTGCTGTGTTAGCCTTAAATCGCGTTTCGTGGAATCAACTTTAGCGGTCACATTCGCCCATCACGAAGTCGAGCGATCCGAGAATGGCGACAGTGTCACTCATCATGGATCCCTGGAGAAGCTGGGGCAGGATGCTGAGGTTGATGAAAGAGGGGCTCCTGATTTTCATGCGGTAGGGAACGCCCCCACCTTTGGAGTGAATAAAAAATCCGAGCTCTCCCTTCGGGTTCTCGGCCCCGAAGTAGACTTCGCCTTCCGGAGCATCGAGGCCCTGGGTGACGAGAATAAAATGGTGAATGAGCTCTTCCATGCTCATGAGGACGCGATCCTTTTCAGGAAGCATTTCCTTGCTGTCAGCGACGTTGACCGGTCCGTCGGGCATATCAGCAATGCACTGGCGGAGGATGCGAACACTCTGGCGCATCTCTTCCATACGAACGAGGTAGCGATCGTAGCAGTCGCCGGCAGAACCCACGACGATGTCGAAATCGAAGCGCTCGTAGTCGAGGTAGGGATTGGCCTTACGCAGGTCGTGCTCAATCCCTGATCCACGAAGGTTGGGACCGCTGAGACCCCAGGCGATAGCGTCTTCTTTGCTGATCACACCGATATCGCGGGTCCGATCGAGGAAGATTTTGTTCCGGCTCAGGAGCGTGTCGACTTCATCGATGCAGGGCAGGACTTCGTCGCAGAACTTGGAAAGGCTTTCGAGGAAACCCTCGGGGATGTCACGAGTCTGACCGCCGACGCGGGTGTAGCTCGTCGTGAAGCGGGCGCCGGTGAGCTGTTCGCTCAGGTTATAAATCGTTTCACGCTGGGTGAAGGTGTAGAGGAACACCGTCATCGCACCCACGTCCATGGCGTAGGCGCCAATGCCGAGCAGGTGGGCGGAAATACGGGCCAGTTCGCAGCAGATGGTCCGGACGGTCTGACCGCGGGCGGGGAGTTCCCATCCCATCAATTTCTCAACGGCGAGGGCGTAGGCCACGTTGTTGGCCAGGGGAGCGAGGTAGTCCAGTCGGTCGGTGTAGGGGACGAACTGATTATACTGCATGTTTTCGGCGATCTTCTCGTCACCGCGGTGCAGGAAGCCCACATCCGGGTCAGCTTTGGTGATTTCTTCGCCGTCGAGCTCCAGGATGAGGCGAAGCACGCCGTGGGTCGCGGGGTGCGACGGGCCCATGTTCAGAACGAGCTTTTCACCCACCAGATCCTCGGTGGTCTGTTGGTATCCTTCCAGCTCAGCGCCAGCGAGTTGCGCAGCGCGAGCAGCGGAGTCCTGAATCTCGAGTTCTTTGCTTGTGTTCGCCATGGCAGGTGTTTCCCGGCGTCCCTCGGGAAGACACCAAAAATTCGGATTATCGGTGCGCCCGATTGGAGTTTCAAGGCGACTTTGTGAAAAATTTCACAAAGTCCTACAGGGGTGAATACGTTATAAATATGAAACCGGATTGTAGTCGCGATTTCGAGGGCCAATCCGGACAATGCAAGCCATGGAAAAAGAGCAAATACCTCTGCCTGAAGATGAGGGGAAAAAGAATCCTCTCACCTCTGTTATCGTATCCGGAGTCGGACTGTTCAGTGTCCTGGTGCTTCTGGCTCCATCTGCGGTTCCTGACTTCATTCCTGTAGTCGGAGCCCTGGACGAAGCTGTCGCCACCGGCCTGCTGATCAGCTGCCTCGCCTACTTTGGCGTGGATATCGGTGTCGTCTTCGGACGTGGAAAGAAAAAAGAAGCCGAGGGCGACGTGATCGACGCCGAGGTCAAAGAGCAGCATTAGGCTCTCGCCCAAGAAGGCGAAACAGGGTCAGGTCAGCCACTCAACCGGGTTGGGTGGTCTCTTCCGTCGTTTCCGGGCGGGATTACTGCAGCGTATGCCCGGAAGCCGCCACGATGTATCCGATGTAGGCCTCGGGATAGGAATCAAACGCTTTCACGCACGGGGTGCAGCAAAAGAGAACTTCCTGTCCCTTGTAGACTCTACGGTGTTTGACCGGGCGCTTGCTGAATGGCGTTCGATTCACTGCGCAGTAGTCGAACGGGTATTTGGTGTGGGGTGTCTTCGCCTTGTCGGCGGCCCTGGTGGTTTTCAGGGAGGATACTGAGGTGTCGACGGGAGCCGCCGCAGTGGTCTCGGTTTCTGTGGTGGTGCACGAAGTGAGCATCGCCAGGCAGGCGATCAGAGCGAGGGTGCTGAAAATAGGCTTCATGTCTCTGTTTTTATCCTGCGCCTGTCGCCCTCTGACATCAAGTCGATTCGCGTGACAGGGTAGGCAGGTTTTTTGTTTGCAGTGCCTGATGATTCTGCTTTGACTATGGCGCTACGAACGAGGGGAGTGGCCCCGCGACTTAGCGATTTACCATGGCGACGATTAAAGTGGCATGTCCCAAATGCGGGCAGAAAGTATCTGGGGACGAGACCTTTTTCGGCACCTCTGTCGAATGCCCGGTTTGCTCGGCGCAAATTTATTTCCCTGAATCAGCCCCGGACAGTGCTCCAGCGGCTCCTGAGAATTCCCCTTCAGCTGACGATACCCCCGAAGCTCCTGCGCCCCATACCGGTCCACAGCCAGTCCCGCCTCGCGACGATGAGGGGGTGAAGCCCGACTCCGGGGCCGGAGAATTGCCGCCGGCGTTCACCGACGAAGAGGCTCCCCAGGCCAAACAGCCGGAAGCTGATCCCGAATCCAGCGATTCCGACGATATTGAGGACGACGAGCCCGGCGTGGTGCCGTCTCCCATGTTCGGCGCGATTTCGATGGTTTCTGCGGTTCTCGGGATCGTGACCTGCTTTGGCGGCCCGTTTTTCGCTCCGATCGCCATCATTTTCGGCCACATGGCCGGTTCCAAGGCCAAGCACAGCCCGGTTCAGCCCGCGCCGGGCCAGACTCTGGGAGCGGTTGGCATGATGATCGGCTACGTGAACCTCGTTTTTACCATTCTCGGACTCATTGCTCTTGTGGTCCTCAGAGAAATGGCAGTGATCCCGGACGGGTTTATCCGCGGTATCATCACGGGTGAAGAGCCGGTCGAATAGCCCGTTTCATGGTTGGTACTTGCATTTCCAGTGGTATCGCTTACCGCTGCGCGAAGCCTTAGGTTGGAATTGCCATAATTTCAGCTTTTTTAATATTGAATATTTCTTAAATAATAGGAAACTTAACCAGATATAGTCATGCTCGAAACGACGATCACTAACGTTCGCGGACGCGAAATTGTTGATTCCCGCGGCAACCCGACGGTTGAAGTGGATGTGGAACTGGAAGGCGGCGCCATTGGACGCGCGGCTGTTCCGAGTGGTGCCAGCACCGGAGAACACGAAGCCTGGGAGCTTCGCGACGGTGACAAGGACCGTTACCTTGGTAAGGGCGTTCTCCAGGCGGTTGCTGCCGTGAACGAAAAAATCAGCGAAGAGCTGCTCGGAATCGACGCCACTGACCAGACCGTCGTCGACAAGGTGATGTTCGAGCTCGACGGCACACCCAACAAGAAGGAGCTCGGTGCCAACGCCGTCCTTGGTGTGTCTCTCGCGACTGCCCACGCTGCTGCTAACCAGCTCGGCCTGCCTCTTTACAAGTACCTCGGTGGACCTAACGCCAAGGTTCTTCCCGTTCCGATGATGAACATCATCAACGGTGGTTCTCACTCAGACGCTCCGATCGACTTTCAGGAGTTCATGATCGTGCCCAAGGGTTCTCCCACCTTCCGTGAGGCGCTTCGCCAGGGTGCTGAGATCTTCCACGCCCTCAAGAGCGTGCTTCACGACCGCGGTCTTTCCACGGCAGTGGGTGACGAAGGTGGCTTCGCTCCCAAGCTCGAGTCTGCTGACGACGCTCTTGGCGTGATCGGCCAGGCTGTCGAGAAGGCCGGTTACAAGTTCGGTGAAGAGATCTTCATCGCTCTCGACGTCGCTTCCTCCGAGTTCTTCGACAAGGAGAAGGGCAAGTACGTGTTCCACAAGTCTGACAACTCTGAGAAGACGGCTGAGGAGCTCGTTGACTACTACCTCGAGCTTCAGAAGAAGTTCCCGATCATCTCCATCGAAGATGGCTGTGACGAGAACGACTGGGACGGTTGGAAGATCCTCACCGAAAAGCTCGGCGAGAAGACCCAGCTCGTCGGTGACGACCTCTTCGTGACCAACTCCTCTTTCCTCCAGAAGGGTATCGACCTCGGAGTGGCCAACTCCATCCTCGTGAAAGTGAACCAGATCGGTTCTCTTACCGAGACGCTCGACGCGGTTGAGCTGGCCAAGGAAAACCGTTACACCTCCGTCATCAGCCACCGTTCCGGTGAGACTGAAGACAGCACTATCGCGGACATCGCTGTGGCAACGAACGCCGGTCAGATCAAGACTGGTTCTCTGAGCCGCTCCGATCGTATCGCTAAATACAACCAGCTTCTCCGCATTGAGGAAGAGCTGGGTGATGACGCCATCTACGGCGGCAAAATGCGTGTCTAAGCGCAGCCGCCGGGATCGCACCCCAACGACATGCGTGACCCGGAATTTCAAGACAACCTCGATCTCCCTCTTCAAATCAAAGGCGAGGGAGGCCCCCCGCGACCACATATGTGGCGCCGGTTGTCCCGGGTCATGGAAGTCGTTATCTACCTGCTGCTCGCGCTCGCGGTCTACAAGCTCTTTGGACCCGAGCTCGATCGTCAGGCTGAGCTGGATTCAGAAATCAATCGGCTCACCCAGATTCGCGATGACAAGAACGAGCATGCTGCGAATCTTCGCCAGGAGCATCGCCTCCTCAAAACTGATCGCGAATACCTCGAGAACGTCGCACGCGACCGACTCGCCCTGCAGCGTGACGGCGAATACATCATTCGCATCGATCGCGAGGTGGAGGACTGAGCGACGGAGTCGCGCACGAGTTTTTTAGGGGTTTAGTTTTTTAGGGGTTTAGGGCCCGCGTCCGAATTCGCACCTAAACGCCAACTTTCCTAAACTCCTGGAGGCGCCAGCCTACGCCGGATAACTTCCTAGCACCTTCACAAACGAGCAATGCTTCTCGAGCTGCTTGATCACATCGGCGAGAGCTTCGTCGTCACAGTGGCCAGCGACGTCGACGAAGAAGTAATACTCCCAGGCGCGGCGCTTGGAGGGGCGGCTTTCGATCTTGGACATGTTGATCTCGAATTCCTCAAAGGGTTCGAGAGCGCGATGCAGAGAGCCGGGCTCGTCCCTTACCGAGAACATCACCGAAGTGCGATCCTTTCCAGTGGGCGGGCAGGTCTTGTGACTGATGACGAGAAAGCGGGTCGTGTTGGTCGCGATATCCTGGATGGAGGTTTCCAAGACGTTAAGGCCGTAAAGCTCAGCCAGCAGTGTGCCGCCTAACACGGCAGCACCTTCTTCCTGCGCAGCCACCTCAGCGGCTGCCGCGGAACTGGACATCTCGATCGCCTGGATGTCACCAAAGTTCTTTCCAAGCCAGCCACGACACTGGGCGATGACCTGGGAGTGGCTGTAGATGTTCTTGATCTCCTCGCGCGGACAGTTGGCCATGAGATTGTTCTCAATCGGCATCATGACCTGGCCGTAAATCTTGAGAGGGGAATCAGCAAAGAGGTCGAGGGTGTGTGTCACCGCGCCTTCAGTGGAGTTCTCGATCGGGACCACGCCGTAGTCGGCAATGCGGCGCTCGACGTGGTTAAAGACGTCGGCAAAACTGGGCTGGGGGATCAACTCGACGCTGTGGCCAAACTTGCCGAGAGCGGCCTGGTGCGTCCAGGTGCCGGCGGGCCCGAGGTAGGCGATCTTGAGATCCTCTTCCAGGGCGAGGGCGGCGGACATGATCTCGCGGTAGATCGCGCGGATGGCAGTGTCGGGCAGTCGACCTCCTTTGCCTTTCTCGCAGAGCTTGCGGAGCAGTTTCTCTTCGCGCTCGGGCGCGTAGATTTCGAGGCCGTCGCGTTTCTTCACGACACCGACTTCGTGAACGATGTCGGCGCGCTCATTGAGCAACCGAATGATATCGGTGTCGATGGTGTCGATTTTCTGGCGCAGGTCGTCGAGGCTCATGGTCGGGAAAAATCAGGCTTCCTCTTCGCGGACTTCTTCTTCGTCTTCCGCTTCGGGAGTGTCTTCTTCAGGTTCCTCTTCTTCGTCGGAACCAAGGTCGATGTCGAGGGTGATCTCGGTTTTGGGTGCGGTCGGAGTTTCTTCCTCTGCGGGCTCTTCGCCGGGAGTCTCTTCAGCCGGGGCTTCCTCACCTTCAGCGGCGGGAGTGTCGCCCTCAGCAGCTTCATCGCCCTCAGCAGCTTCTTCGCCTTCGCCTTCGCCTTCTTTCTCCTCTTCGGATTCGGCAGTGGGCAAATCAACCTTGCGGAGTTCGTCGGCGTTGGGGAGGTCTTCGAGATCTTTGACGCCGAAGTGCTCCATGAAGTCTTCGGTGGTTTCGTACAGCATGGGGCGTCCGGGCAGGTCCGCTCGCCCACCCACATGAATGAGGCCGCGATCCATCAATTTCTGGATGGTGCCATCGACGGAAACCCCGCGTACCGCTTCGATGTCAGCTTTGGTGATCGGCTGGCGGTAGGCGACGAGGGCGAGGGTTTCGAGGGCGGCGGGACTCAGTTTTTCCGGGCGCATCTCGGGGAGAAGCGCACGGATCCAGTCGGCATAGTCACTGCGGGTGACGAATCGCCAGCCGTTGGCACCTTCCTGCAGTTCGATCGGGCTGCCGCTCTGGCCGAGCCGTTCGCCGAGCTCGGCGATGGCGTTCTCGATTTTCTTCTGAGAAATGCTCTCCAGTTCGCGGGCAAAAGGAGCGTCGTGATCAGTTGCCGCACGGCGCACGGCCTTGGCGATCTCGGCGGACGAGATCGGTTCGGGTGCGGCAAAGATCAGGACTTCAACGATGTGGATTAACTCCATAGGGGACGCGTATCAAAATGGCCTTTCGGGCAGGCTGGTAAGCTGCCGCGAATTTGACGAATTTAAAGCGGATTCTCCAGCGCTATTGTTCGTTTCTCTGCAGCTCGATTTCCCCGAGAATCACCTTCTGGCGGACGCGGAAGAAGTTGAGCTTCATCAATTCGAGCAGGGCGAGGAAAGTCACGATCATTTCGTGTTTGCTGGTCGCGTCCTTGAAGAGCGCCGTGAAGGACATGGACTGACCGGGTTCGACCGTTTCGAGCAGGTGGTCGATCTTGTCGCTGACGGTGTAGGAATCGTCGACAATTTCACCGAGGCCTTGGTCATCTTGAAAGCGGTCGACGATGTTCTGAAAGGCGCGAATGAGATCAAAGATGCCGACGTCTTCAGAGAGAGGACGTGTTTCGTCCTTATTGGTCTCAATCTTGTCCGGCTTGCGCTTGAAGCGGTCCTGCTCCTCGGACTCGCGGTTGCCGAGAAAGTTGGCGGCTTCTTTGAACTTCTTGTATTCGATCAGCTGGCGGATCAGGTCCCAGCGCGGATCTTCCTCATCGGCATCCTCCTCGGGTGGCTGCACGTGCTTGGGCAGCATCATGCGGCTCTTGATGTAGCAAAGGTTGGCCGCCATGACGAGGAACTCGCCGGCGAGGCCAATGTTGAGCATCTTGAAGGTTTCAAGGTAGGCCATGTACTGCTTGGTGATGCTCTCGATCGGGATGTCGTAGATGTCGATCTCGTCCCGCTTGATCAGGTAGAGCAGCAGGTCCATGGGACCTTCGAAAATGTCGAGTTCGACCTTGTAGAGAAAGTCGGCCACTTCGGAACTCGGCATCGGCTCGTCATCGTCACTCTGCCCCGCGGCCGCGTCCCCGGAAAGAGCTTCTCCTTCCACAGGCTCAAGGGATTCCTGCGCAGGTTCTTCGGTGGGCGCAGGGGTCTCTTCCGAAGCGGTTTCGACTTCGGATTCTGCGGAGGGAGCGGGCGGGATTGTCTCCTCAGAGGCTTCTGTTTCGGGATCGATCAAGGTGGAACGTATTGCTCATGAAAGCGTGTCGCGGCGTGCTTTGCAAGATGAGAGGAAAGGGCGGGAGTAGATAATTTCCATGGTCTTTCGGGGTTTCTGCGACACAGGGGCGGATTGGGACCGGTTCGCGTGCTTTACCCAGCGCCTGTTTTCGGGTTCATTGGTGACGATGATCCTCCTCAACTCCCTTCGGCCGGTCGTCCTGCGAGCTATTTTGGTCTTATCCCTTGGTGGGGTAGTAGCTGGATCGGTATATGGACAAGCGGATTACAAGCGCTTCTACGATGAAGATAATCTGCCGCGAGTTCGCCAGATTTTTCAGCAGGGTGGCTACGACTTCGTGATCCAGATTTGCGATTATGCCCTCAGCCGTGGTCAGCCGTCGTGGGAGTGGCGGACGATGCGATTTCGAGCGTTGGAAAAAATCGGTCGCTACGACGAAGCGGTCGATGAAGCAATCGCGACTACGAATCTTTTTCCCGATGCGCTTGGCGCTCTACTGCGGGCGCATGAATTGTTCACTCGCCTTGGCCGTGAGGAAGAGGCTAAGAAGATGCTCGCCGGAATTAACCGCGCTGCGTCTGCCATGCCGACGCGTGAAAGAACGCCTCGGGACTATGTGGAGCTCGGTCAGGCTGCTCTTGTACTCGGAGCTGATCCGGTGGTAGTTCTCGAGAAGTATTACGATCAGGCCAAGGCCGCGAAAGCTAAGGGGAAGAACATTCCGGACGGCATGGTTGACGCCTATTTAGCAGCGGGTGAGTTGGCGTTAGAGAAAGATGATTATGGGCGCGCTGCGACGGAGTTTCAGGGGGGGCTTAAGTTGGAGCCGGACAATCCCGATCTGCTCTTTGGCTTGGCCCGGGCTTTTCTTCCGGACGATCGCGAAGCTGGCGAAAGATATCTCGGCAAGGTAATTGAAGAGGCCCCGCTTCACATGGGTGCCCTTTTGCTGAGGGCGGAAGCTGCCATTAATTTTGAGTTGTTCGAAGAGGCGAAGGGTATTCTCGATCTCGTTGAAAAAGTGAATCCACTGGAGCCGAGGGCGGCGTCGTATCGAGCCGTGTTGGCGGAGTTAGAATTTAACGATGAAGCAGGTTTTAATAGTTTGCGAGACCAGGCATTGTCTGTTTGGGCGGGGAATCCGGAAATTGATTATCTTATTGGTAGGGTTCTTTCGCGAAAATATCGATATCGCGAAGGTGCAGACAGCCAACTGCGCGCTCTCAAGATGAACCCGGATTTCTTGCCGTCAAAACTTCAGCTCGCACTTGACTATCTTCGACTCGGCGAGATTGAAAAAGCCTGGCCGCTGGCTGCGGAAGTGGGAGAAGCCGATAAATACAACGTGCTGGCTTACAATCTCGAGATTCTGAGGCGGGAAATCGATAGCTTTGCCTCAGTTGAAACGGACGATTTTATCATTCGTTTACCTGCCGAAGAGGCAGCGATCTATGGGGGTCGAGTTGTCGAAATTCTGACAGAGGCGAAGGAAACCCTGGGTGAAAAATACGGGATGATGATCGAAGAGCCCACTTTGGTTGAGTTCTATCCGAACCAGCAGGACTTCGCGATTCGCTCCTTTGGTTCCCTGGGTGGAGAGGGGTTGCTTGGAGTCTGTTTTGGGTCCGTCGTTACGATGAACAGTCCAGGCAGCGTGACGGCAGGTAAAAACAATTGGGAGGCCACGCTGTGGCACGAATATTGTCACGTCATCACCTTGACTGCGACCAAGAACAAGATGCCTCGGTGGCTCAGTGAGGGCATCTCTGTTTACGAAGAAATTCAGCGTAACCCTCTCTGGGGGCAGTCAATGACTCCGTCATATCGCAAAATGATTTTGGAGGAAGAGGCTCTCACTCCGATCAGTGAAATGAGTCAGGCATTTTTCCAGGCCAAGAGTGGTCAGCACGTCATGTTTGCCTACTACCAATCGATGTTGGTGGTGGAGTTTATGGTGGAGAATTATGGAATCGAAGCTTTGCGAGGAATCCTTTCTGATTTGGCGGACGGCGTGTTGATCAATGATGCAATCGCGGCACATACGATTCCGATGGATGAATTGGAAGCTGCTTTCCGTAAGGACGCGATCGAGTTGGCTCAGAACTTCGGAAAAGATGTCGACTGGACGGTTCCTGATCCTGAGGAAGTCAATCCGAACAGCAAACTTGCGATCGCATCATTCCTCAAAAAGAACCCCGCGAATTTCTGGGCGTGGCAGACTTACTGGGGGATGGTGATTGAGGACAAGCAGTGGAAGTTGGCAATCGATTCAGCTGACAAGTTTATCGAACTGCTGCCGGAATATACGGGCCCTGGAAACGGTTACGGAATTAAGGCACGGGCCTATCGTGAACTCGGTGACAAAGAGGGCGAACTTTCAGTGCTCGAAGAGATTGCCTCGATCTCTGCAGAGGCTTTCAACTCGTTCAACCGTCTCATCGATGTAGGATTCGAGACCGAAAACTGGGACAGTATTGTGGCTAATGCGGGGCGCAGCACAGCGATCAATCCGTTTGTCGAGCGCACTCATTATTGCAGCGGCTGTGCCTATGCTGCTCTGGATAATCGCGAGGCAGCCGTGAGTTCTTTCGAAAAGTCGCTTCGCTTGTCGCCGACGAATCCCTCGGAGGTGAATTATCGTTTGGCTCGAGTATTACAGCCGGACGATGCGGAGCGCTCCAAGCGTCATACCCTGGATGCTTTGGCTGATTCACCTCGCTATCGTGAAGCCTACACGTTGCTTCTCGAACTCAACGAGCCCGAAGTCGTTGAGGAGGACGATCCTACCCAAACGGAATCGCCTCGTACATCTCCCTCGCCGATTCAGTAAAGCGGCTGATAAAACTCTGCCCGTTTGCCCAGAGCGAGAGGCCGAATCCTTTGAAGGTGGCTGTGGGTGAAGCCACGATCAGCATGGTGCAGATCAGCAGCATGTTCGCGATGAAGATGGTGGTGAACGAAAAGAGCTTTCCGTTCTGATCCACATCCGGTTGTTCCCTGCCAATCATCCAAATGGTGAAGGTGAGGTGAAACATCCAGGTGAATCCGATGAGGGCATAGAGCCACAGCGGATCGAGAGTGCCTGCGTCCTTGATGACCCATTCGGCAACCGTCCATCCGAGAATGGCGATGGCGGTGTAAAACGGGAAGAAGTAGGGCGAGAGGGAAATGATGAAGTTGTTGCGGTTGGTCAGGATGTGGCCGCCCTCGGACGAAATGTGCACCTTGGAAACTTTGCCCCGGCAGAGCAGGACAAAGAGGGCATGGGTGAGTTCGTGTCCGGCGACGTAGAGCCACATCATCGCCCGGGTGCGCCAGGCAAAGAAGAGAATGATCCAGACGAGACTGGCGAGGCCGAAGGCGAGGAACTCCTTGGACCTCCAGTATTGCCCCACCAGTGTGTCCGCTTTCAGGAGGACGAGGAACGTCTCGAGAAGAATCCAGCAGACCGGGAGAAGGAGCAGGCCGGTAACAAACTTCGTGATCCTTGAACCGGCGACTTCGCTGAAGAAAGCAAAGCCTCCCGAAGAGTCAGCGGTGAAGGCCGACAAGCCATGGCGCGGAGCCGGGCGGCGGCTCCTGCTTCGCTTGTTTTTCGATCTCTTGCGGGGCACGGGAGGATGCGGGGGCGGGGATTAAGCCCGGCCGACGTATTTCTTATCTTCGCTGCTGACCTTGATGCGGTCGCCGGGGCCGATGAAGAGCGGCACCTGGATGAGCAGGCCGGTTTCCAAAGTGGCTTCCTTAGTGGCAGAGGTGGCAGTGTCGCCCTTAACGCCGGGAGCAGACTCGGTCACTTCCATCTCGATGTTGGCGGGCAGATCGAGGGAAACGGGTTTGCCGTCGACGTATTGAATGTCAACGGCGAGGCCGTCGATGAGAAGGTCCTTGCTGTCGGCGACGAACTCTTCCTGGAACGTAATGGTGTCGTAAGTCGTCGTGTCCATGAAGTGGTAGCCAGTCTGGTCGGAGTAGCTGAATTCCACCTTCACGGTGTCGGCCGGAACGATTTCCACCTTGTCGCTCGAAGCGAAGCGAATGTCCTTGGTCTTGCCGGTGGTGAAAGAACGGATCGTCGCCATGATCAGCGCGTTGCCTTTGCCGGGCGTGCGGTGCTCGAGGTTGAGGACTTTGCCGGATTCTCCCTTGTAGGAAATGCATTGTCCGCGCTTGAGGTTCGTTGCAACGATGGCTGCCATGGTTCTGAGAGAGTTGAGTTATTTGGTTAAGATATCTTAACTTTAGGGGTGGAGGGAAATATTGCCATCGTTTCTGTCGATCACAAGATCGGAAATAATGATTTGAGAGAGGATTTCGCGGAGGCAGAGTGCTTGCGTGAGTGATTCCAAGCCCCAAATCCAATCGAAACGCGGTCGCCGATGGGCCGTCCTCCTTCCGGCTCTTGTGCTGCCCCTGGCCGCTTCATTTTTCTATTTCGTCCTCTTCCCGGGGACGGCATTCGGAAACGGTTTTTATGTGGTCGCCAAGCTGAACCTGTTGCTTTGGCCAATTATTACGACCCTGTGGATTCTCAAAGAACCGATGGTCGACAAAACCCTGAAACGACGGCACAAAGCCTCGCTGGTGCAGGGAACGGTTTTTGGAATCGCCGTGACGGCGTTGCTGATCTACCTCGTCAAAGGCACGCCCCTGGGGGCTGTCGTGGGGGAGAATGTGGTTCAGATTTCGGAGCGAATTGTCGGGCTGGGAGTCGCGGATCACTACCTGTTGTTC
>JABSSQ010000127.1 GCA_013213905.1 Verrucomicrobiales bacterium
AAAGAAAGGCTTGTTCAGCCGCGGCTGACGCTTTCCCTAAAAGGCAACTTCTCGAATGGCTAGACGCGGACAGGACGAAGGCGCTTCGGTCAACCTTTTCCCCTTCCTCAGCATCCTGATTTGTATCATCGGGTGTCTGACACTCATTATCGTGGTGATTAATCTCATCGCGATGAGCAAGGGCGAGGGCAAAACACCGGAGGAAGTCGAGCGTGCCCGCGAATACATGCTGGTAAAGAAGGAAAAGGAGGACCAGCAAAAGGAACTCGATAAGCTCCGAATCGATATTGAGAACCTGATCCAGGAGAACAAGAACATCATTCAGGACAGGGACAAACTCGTCCTGCTGAAGGAGATGTTGGACAACCAGGAGGAGATCGACAAGAGCCGGGAAGAACTCATCGCCAAGTTCAATCTTCTCTCCCGCACCAACAAGCAACTGGTCAACGACGAGGTCGTTCTGCAGGAGGAAATCAAAAAGAAGGAAGAAGAGATCGCCAAGCGTAAACTCCCGCCGGAGCCCGCAGCTCTTCGAGTTCGCCCAAGCGGATCCAGTTCCAGCACCAAACCCTTCTTCGCAGAAGTTTCCGATACCAGCGTCTACATTCACCGCAGCCTTTCCGAAGAACCTGCTGTGATTCCAGTCGCTTCACTGAACCAGGACGAGAACTTCATCAATCTTCTCAAGGAGATCGCTTCAGCCAACAATCACAGGCTGATCTTCCTGGTCCGTGGAACCGACGGCTCCGTCAATACGCTGAACCGGGCCAGGGCAGTGGTTAATGCTTTCAACCAGTCGAACAATACTGAGATTATTCCGGGCCGCCTCCCCCTCCCCGGAGAGGGCAAAGTGGACCTGAATATGTTCGCCAAGTTTCTCGAACCATGAACCTGACTATCTTAGCACACTTCTATGGCACGTAGACGAAGAGCGGAAGAAGAACGCAGCATGGACTCGCTGATGGACGCACTGACCAATGTGGTCGGCATCCTTCTTCTTATTCTCATCGTCAGCAGCCTCGGAATCAGCGCTGCGGTTAAAAAGGTCGTCGAGAATCTACCCGAGGTAACTCAGGAAGAGCTCGAGGCGATGAAAGTCAGCCGCGACAAGACTCTGAAGAACCTGCAGGAACTTCAAATCACTAAAGAGAACACCGAAGAAAATCTTCCTACCGAAGAGGAGCAGGCACTCATCACCGCAGAGCTCGAGGAGATCGAGAAAAACAATCAGGACCTCGCTGACAAAACCGCAGACATTGAGGAGTGGAAACGAAAGGTCGACGAAGAAGAGGAAAAGAAGGCCGAAAATGAAGAGAAGGTAAAAGTCGCCGACCTTCGCAATCAGGAACTCGCGGCGATCCTCGCCCAGACTCCGGAAGTTGAGGTAAAGGCGGCCAAGGAGGTTCTCATGCCAAACCCCCGCCTGGCCGACGAGAACTCCCGTGCTCTCTACATTGTGGTCAAATACAACAAGCTCTATTTTGTGGGTGACCCATACGACCACGCTCTGAAAATTCGGGATGTAATCGACCAGAACTTTACCGATCTCGCGTTCACCGGGAAGGCATTTGGCTCTTACACCTACCCATTGCGAGGCCTGAAGAAAAACGACAGAGGTGGCTATGACCCTCTCACCGAGGGCTTCAACCTCACCAGGACGGCCGAGAAGGAGCTGGCCAACTGGGCGTCAATCACTACCAAGTTCATCAATCAAGCCGGCGAGCTTCAGGAAGACCGACCGTTGCTGAAACGCATGTTTGGCAACGAGGACCGCAAAGAGTTCCAGGTTCACAAATTCCGCTACGACATGAAGAAACTGTCCGCTTTTTTCGGTGACGGCAAATTCGGACCCAAGGACTTCAGATACTACATCGCCAAGGGCGGTGGCGACCGTGTGAAATTTTCGCTCGCCCCCAGGGAAGAAGCGGGATGGACACCGGAACAGTTTCTCGCCCCCGGATCGGAGTTTGAAACGATCTGCAAGTCAGCCTCAGTAAATCGTGGCACCCTTTTCTACTACTTCGTAGCCCCCGACAGCTTTGATGCCTACCTCCAGGCGAGAACGAAGTCGGAGTCCTTTCGCGTGCCCGCTGGATGGAATATCTGGTCCGGTGAGAAATTCGAGCCCCAGGCTATCCCTGCCCGGGAATCGATTCGCTATGACCTTGAAACCCTTCCTGCAGCCGAATACCGCAAGCTTGCAGATGCTGTTGGCCCCTTTCTCGTGAGCGAGGTCAACAAGATGAACACGAACTTCGACAAGCAACTCAACGAGGCAGTTCCAGCGGACCTCCCTGAGGGGCAAAAAGCAGACTACCTCAAACGCCTTCGCGAAGAGAGGATCGAATTCATTTCCAGAATCGCCCAGGGTTACTCCATCAACCCGTTCAACACCGTGCTGGCGGTTTCAAAGGCTAGCGGTGATGAAGAGGTCCGTTTTGAAATCCGACCTCCCGAAATTCCTCACATTCGCATTTTTCAGCCTGCCAACCTTCCGGCAGCGCCGAAACCAAAGCCTGATCCGACCAAGCCCCAACCGCCCGCGAAGCCGAAGGCTCCTGCAGGCGGGACAAAGCTGATCCTGGACTGATCTGCGTTCCAGTCAGCTTGCCCCGGGTCTTTCGTCTTCCTTGTCTTACTCGCCGCGACTGTCGGTCAGTTCGAGATTGGTGATCTCCTCCATGATGCGAATGGAAATCTTCTCGTAACGCTCCTTCGTAGTGAGCTCCTTGTCTTCTATGAGATCAGTCAAGTCGACTGGTTCACCCACGACGAGAGTCACGGGATGCTTCTTCAACTTCTTTCCTCCGCGAGGAAGCGCTTTCTCTGGACCAAAGAGTCTCACCGGAAGCACTGGAACACCGGCTTTGGTCACGATCATTCCGATACCGGGCTGCCCCTCGGATTTCATCTTGCCGTCAAAGGAACGCTCCCCTTCCGGAAAAATGAGCACCTTCTCCTCTTCTTTCAGGAGCGAGATGATTTTCTTGAGAACAGACAACTCGGGCTTTTCCTGATTCACCGGCAAAGCGTTGACGCGAGTCAGGATGAAGTTGGCCACCGGATGGTCGAAGAGAGTTTTCCGGGCGAAGTAGAAAATAGGATCCTTAAATGCCCCGCCGATGAACGGCGGATCAAGAAAGCTGACGTGATTCGAGGCGATAATAAGCCCGCCTTCGTAGTCGTCCAGTTTCTCTCCGTTTTGAACCCTGAAAGAGCAATAGACCTTCGCTACCAACTTCGACAGGCGGTGGCCGATAAAGTACCAGAAGTTCATAGCAACGAAACCTCGAACGTTTAAGCAGGGGTCAGCCCGGGCCGCAAATCGGGCTCAGCGAAGCGGCGCCGTGATGAGGCTCTTGGCCCGGCGAACCTGATGGGAAACAATGCCACAACTGGTAAACGAAACGACGCAAGCCACGAGGAGCAGCAACAGGATAAATCTGCGAATCATGCTTTTCTTTCGTGGATTCCACCCCAAATGTCAACGCCTTCGAAGTGCCTCGGAAATTCCCCGAAATGCTTCAACCACCCCAAATTGCTTAGGGTCGGATTGATGACGAGCGAGTATCTCGCGGACTTTCTTTTCATTCTCTTCAGGAACCTCCCGCTGGTGGGACGAATGCCAGATCTCCACGCAGTGCTCGAGCAAGTCCTTACGTGGAATGCTCTTTTTCAGAAGATGGATCAGACCTCCATCCGTTTGCTGACCCGCTATCGCTCCTCCGGGTGCCACCAGTCCTCTGTCCAGTTCCCCCGAGCCCGGCGCCAGGCTGGAACCGCTTCTCCAGGCCCAGAGAGCCACGAAAACAATCATCCCGATAAATATCCCATGAAGCCGGTAATGGCGAATCAGCTTCATCGTCCCGCCCGTCTCCAGAGTTCCGTGAATCGTTTCGTCAAAAACGACCTTCGACTTTTCACCAACCAGCCAGATAAGAAATTCGGGAACGGCTTCCCGATGAAGCGCCTCATTGCTGACAAAAAAGCTGTCCGTCGCTACCACGACTGATCCCTTGCCCCAGCGGCGCTCAATCACCACGGCCTTGCCATCAACTGTTGCAACGGCATGCCAGGCCTTGTCCGGCACCTCGAGCCGGTACTGAGAATACCAGGTTGGCACCACAAGTTCAGATCGCTTCGCGGAAAATGACTTACCAGCCTCTGTTTCCCAACCATCCTCAGGACGCTCATATTCTTCGAGCCCTGTGAGGTTAAAGCCAAGACGCGAAGTCATGCGGGCCCCGAACATCCCAATCATTCGCGACTCAAACTCCTCTTCTTCTTCACCGGCCTCGCTCCCGGGGGGGCCTTCATCACTTGAGCCGCCTTCCGTTGTACCGTCCTCGATACTGGAGTCTTTCTCTTCTCTGAGTCGGTCCTCGCGAAGCTTGCGACGGCGCTCCAGCCAGTCATCTTCCTCTTCTGATCTCGCCGGTCTGAACTTTTCCGGAACGAGTTCCGGGTTCACCGTAATCACGAGGCGCCCCCCCTCCTTCACCGCCTTCATCACCGGCGAATCCTCGGGTGCCCGAAGCTCCGGAAGATCATCCCTTGGATACCCGAGTAAAAACAGGGTCGTGTCCTCATCCAGACCGGAGATGTTATTGAGATGGGTCACATTGCGGGAAACCTCATAATCCGGCAGCTCATTCAGGGTTTCATAGAACGCGCTGGTTCCCAAAGGATCACTCCTGAAACTGGCGTAGTAGGGATAAATATCACCCTCGACAAAACGTCGCTCCATCACCTCCGTGAAAATCACGATCAAGGCAACACCCATCGTGATCAAGGCGCCCCACGTCAGCATTCTGCGGCGTCCTTTCATGTGACGGCTCCTTCCTGCAACAGCCTGAGCGAAGTCATCGCTGCACCCGATTCTTTCGCGATCGTTTCGTGATTCTTCAAAAAGTCATCGACCGTTTCCTCGCGCACAGGATGCCACCCATACCAGGCTTCCTCGAACCAGGTGGTATTTTCATCAAAGGCGCGACGCAGCGCAGCCCTCTTCCTCACCTTGAGTTCCAGTTCTTTTCGATAGTCACGATTCGATTTGAAGCGGGCAATTTTAATGACGCCCTCTTCTCCAAGATTCGCGAGAGTGGCGAGGAAAAGAGCCCTGATTGCCAGTCGACCGTCCCCTTTGGAAATCTGCTCCCGCGCCAGTCGCATCCATTCTCCCTCTGGAAGTTGAGAGGCTACGATATCTTCGCTCTGCAAATCCACGGTATCGGCAGAGACTTCCTCGACCTCATCCCTGGTCGCCGTGACGCGATATTTGCGATAGATCAGGAATGCCAACCAGACCGTCAGCCCGACAACGATAGCGACGAGCGCCAGGGAAAAGGTAGACTGCAGTCCTGCTATTCCCGCGATCCCGGCACCTGAACTCCCTCCCGTCTCGCCAAGAGCGTCCCTTTCAGCCTTTTTCAACATTTCATCGAACCATTCGTCGAGCGCCCTGAGGGATTCCTGGGTGGCTTCGGCCAACTCCTTCATTCGACGAGCCATCCAGCTTTCATCCCCTTCGAGATCTTCGGCATCTGCACGGCGAGACAGTTGCCATTGGTATTTCTTCTGCTCCATCGTTTCAGACAGAGCGCCTTCAAAAGCGACTGAGCTCGCTCCACCTTCCGCATGCAGCGGGGAGCTGCCACCCAAAAGAAATAGGAGAGAAACACCTATCAGGGCTGCTCGCCCGGTGCGCTCACGCGGTGCAGACTCTGTCGAAGAATCCCTCCGCCGCCCCTTGCAAGAGGCCAGTCGGCTCAGGAGATCTTCGCCGGTATCATATGACTCGGCATAAAAACAACGAAGAACGTATACCGCCTTCATCATTGGAGAAATGACCAGGTAAGTCAGCAGGAGGCTCCCCAGGAAAAAAGTCGAATTAAACAAGGCCACCAACGGGCTCAGAGTAAAGGCAGACTCAACCCCGAAAAAGGCTTTCGCAAAAGTGGCCAAAGCCAGGCAGGAACCCACTACATTGAACCAGACAAAAGCTGAAACAAAAAGCAGCACAATCAGGATTCCGTGATTCTGCCCCCACTCATAGTGAGAATGCGCCAGGCTGGACTTCACCAGGCCACGCAGAGACCGTCGCTGGAAGTTTTTAGTGAATGTCAGGACCGTGGCATTCTGTAACATGGCAATCACCCAACCAACCGGAACGACAAACAACGCTCCGGCCAACAGCAGAGGAACCTGCAGTGCCTGCACCACGAACAAGGCGCTCAAATTGCCAAATCTATCCCACCCCCGGATCGCCGCCGGGCTTCCCGGGTTGATGGTATCCCAGACTCCTTCGCAGAACCGGGCCTGGCAATAACGCATCCAGAAATACAATCCCGCCATGGCCAGCGAGGCCGGTATCACCGTCTCCCGCGCCAGGCTGCTCCGGCTCATGTCCGCCACAAAGTATAGCAAACCAGCAGCAAAGGGAGCAGTACCGAGGAAATAGATCCAGAAATACTTCACATCGACGCTTCTGAGCAGATGGAATGATTCCTCCAGGATCTGCAACGAAGACCTCTCCCTGCGTACTCGCCGTTTTCTGCGACCGGGAACACTCATTCAATCACTATTCCCAAATCGTTCCATCGTGAAATTCATCAGGGATATCCGCCAGTGTCCCCGCCACGAGATAGAACAAGAGCCAGCCAAGAACGAGAGCCACACCGAGTTGGACAAACGGCATCAAGTGCAGTAGCCGCTTTTCCTTCGGAGCGGCGATGACTTCCTCCACGCTGCTCTTGAGACAATTGGCACACGTGAGTTCCCCTTCGTGCTCCGTGATACATTCGCTGCAGAAAAACTGCTCACAGGACGGACAACGCGCCACGGACTGGCGGTCGGGATGAATCGCGCAGGTGGTGTCTCCGAGTACGCTAGCCATTCACCCTCTCCGAATCTGCCGTGTCTGATCCTGCCTCCACTTGAGCAATCTTCGCCTTCCATCGGGTCGCAATAACACTGCCCGAAATTCCCGAAACGAGAATCCCCAATGAAAGAACCGCGAAGGTCAGGTAACCTACTACTCCACCTTCGGCAGCAATCGCCGTGAATGCCTCGAGCGGCCCGGTAATACCTATCGTGTATTCGGGGTTTTGAATCGCAACCAGCAGGTAGTAGATCGTGCCGCTGGCTGTCAGCAGAAAGAGGAGCCCCAATTGAATCCAGAGCATCGATCTGATCGCATCCGGTGTGGCTCTTTTCATTGAGGCGATCAGTGACAGGGAAAGGATCAGGCTGCACCCCATCAGGAGCGCCAGGGTTGTCCCGGTCAGGAAAATACTCTCGAGCATCAGGGCAAGAATCAGCATCACACCAATCCCTGTGAAAACGCCGAAATTGATCGATGCGGAGCGAGGCACCTGGAAGGCTTCCACTTCTGTAGTCGCAGCCCGTGAATCCCCAACGCTGTCTCCTCCACCGCCTCTATTGCCGAGGAGTTCCTCCTGAGACTGTCTCACCAATCCCTCGAGTCGCTCTACCACTTGTTGCGCCCTCAAATAGCGGTTGAGCGGCCGCAAACGATCCCGGCTCAGGCTGGTCTGGATGTCACAGATACAGGTTGGCCCGAGAATCAGGTGGCTGACGAGTCCTGCAGCGAATGCCAAGGCGCCAAAACTCAGCACGGACAGGAAAACTGCTTTGAGTGCCGTCACTCCCTCATAACCGATTTGCCACAACACCAGTGCCAGCAATCCGACACAACTGATCAATCCAAGCGAAAAGAGAACAATGCCGGCCACCCTTGAGGTCTTGGCAATCGAGACGGCCTGGATATCGCTGTAACGGTAACGCTTGTATTCCTCGCTGTAGGGCATCATCAGACCTGTGCCCCGCACATAAACGAGGTGATCTTCACCCAGCCAAAGACTGGACATGCCGAAGCCGCCTTTTGCTACACGAGTGTAATTGTCGAACTCCGTCTTCAAGATCCTCCACAGTGAACACTTGATGACCAAACCCGGTCAAGCCTGTCGTGCTCGGGAATCGGGTTCAAAGCCCGACTTCAGGTAGCTGAGTCCGGAGAGTACGATTCCATCAGCGTCAGCATGTCCCTGACAGAACCTGCGAGACCG
>JABSSQ010000128.1 GCA_013213905.1 Verrucomicrobiales bacterium
AGGGGCTCGGCCTTGATGCGCAACTTTGGCTTGCTCTGATACCGGATTACACGGTATCCCTTCAGTCCTATATGTTGATCCGGGGACATGGGGCGGTTCTAACGAATTTGCTTCATGTCCCCAATCTTTGAGGAAGAGCCGTTCGACTGCTTCGCCGAGATAGCGGTTGTCAAAACAGAAGCGGTGCGTGCGCAAACCGCAGAGCTACCCGCAGGCTATCAATCCTAACCGGATGAGCCATTTTGGTACAAAATGAATCCGGAGCTTGGGTTCGGGCGAGCGGGGCCGGCCTTCCGGGTCGACAGCTAGTTAACGCGGAGCGTTAGAGAACAAGCCGAACTGCAGCAGAGGAAACTCCCAGGGAGGAACAACCGGAAGAGTCACTGGAAACGAGCTCGATTTTCGCCCAGCTTTTTGCATAGGCAGGTAATCCTGAGCGTCAGTTCTCCATAAGAGCCGGAGTGGAGTGGAAATCCAGTCGGGCAACATTTGAAACTGAACCTATCAAAATCAATCGAGTCATGACTGCACTGAATCGCCGCCGATTCCTCAAAAACCTCTCACTTTCGACCGCTGGCATCCTGGGAGCCCACACGTTTGGACAGCCAGATGTCTTTGCTAAATCAGCTTCCGGGCCGTTGCCTGACCTTTCCCACCAAAAAGCCCTCGAGGCAGCACGGATCAAGGCGGCCTCCGCCTATCGAAGAACGTTGTCGGCCAATCAAATGGAGATTCTTCAAAAAGTTCGCGATGCACGAAGCAAGGCTTATGAAGAGATTGACGCGCTTTGGGGAGGTGAACCGAATGAACTCCATGAAGCCGCGATCGAAGGAGTATCAGAAGCCTTTCGGAAGGATCTGGAATCCGAAATCAAGATTACCCAGGCCCAGGAGAAAGCACTCAGAGGAGCGTTGGTCGAGATTCACAAGGAAGTCTCTGAAACCATTCGATCGTCAATCGGTAGCGGCAGCGTTGGCGCCGAGTTGAAACTTTCAACGGAAGATCTGGAACAGTTTCTCAAGGGCAAAACCAGAGTGCTTCAGGAATCGAAAGGTGCATCTCGGTGGGAACTATTCGGGCTCCCGTTTGACGACTCTGTGGAACTGCCTAGGATCCTGGCTTCTGGCGGTTTTCGGACTGAAAATGAGACCGACCACAGCAGATCCAGTGGTCGAATCTATAGCTACATCAAGCAATGGAACGCAAGAGCTGGTGATTTGGATTTTGCCTCCATGTGGCATTGGGGGGTGCTGCAGCAGATTCACTACCGTCCGCCTCAAACCGGGTTGATCGAAATCATTTTCCTCGCAGATCTCAAAGATTCCAATCACTATCAAAAACACAACGACGAGTTCGGGGTTTCTGATGTTGTTTCGGATTGCGGAATCGACCCCGTTCTCAACCTTGATAACGGATTTGAAGAAACATATTGGCTTGGAGATAGGTTTTACGGGTGGAGTACAAGAAGCGCCAGAGCCTCGCGGTCCGGTCCGGTGGCACGCACGGGGCTACATGCCTTTTCACTGCGGATCCCCCAACAGGTTGCTATCAATCAAATGCACCAAATCAACTTTGGATTCAAGAATTACATGTATACTTCGACCAACGACGTCTCAGTCCGCGCCATCCTCCGCTCGGATTGGGAGATCAAACTCGCCGCCGTGAGAACAGTGCCCTGGTAGTGTTTGGAGGAGGCGCGGCAAAGCCTAGTTCTGCACCCCGGGGGAGCTTTTTGCATACCTAATGGTAAAGTCCGGGAAGCTCTCGACAATTTGAATCTTGAAGTCTGGAAAACTGTCCACGATCTGCCTTCTGCCGGGATCGTCAGGAGAGGCAGTCATTGTATAAACCGAGAAATGGGTCACAAAAGTGCCGGGGACATAGGTTACACTTTCTAATTAAGTTAGGGTTCTTTCCGTTCTCTGCAAGCGCTGAGTCAATGCTGCGGTTGGGGTTGCCTCTCTGCGTTCGGAGTGAGGGCCAGGACCGCGAATGCGGTCGGAGGCCGGAGCAGAGAACGCAGAGAGGCAGGAGTTTCATCAGTTCTGTGCCATTCGGGCTTCTTCGGCGTAACAGCCTGGATACATAAGGCGCCTTTCGCTTTGATCGGATCGATATTCTCCGAGTTTCACGTTGCTGTATCTTACCTCGATCAGCCCCTTCTCATTGCGATCAAGAGCGACCTCTGTTCCAGCAAGAGCCTCACCTACATGGAAGGCTTTCCCGTCGAGGGAAATGAAGCCGGACTGGTTCACTCGCAATGTTTCCTCAAGTGGATCATAAAGGCGCGTCGTGATGTTGCGATCCAGTCGCAGGTTCGATGGGTGATACAAGTCAGCAGGGACTTTTTGCCCAAGTGATTCATAAGGGCGGACGTCTTTGAACTTTTCGCGCCACCGATCAAAGCGCTGCTGCTGGGCTACTCGATTCACACTCCCCGGACTACAACACTCTCCTTTCAGGGTTCGATGCATCCTTTCGTGACAACCGTTGTCCTGCGGGTTGCCAGGCCGAGTGAACTCTACCTTCACACCCTGCCCTATCCACCACACGCTCAGCTTGCTCAGGCGTCCTGCGCCCATCGAGGCAAATGGTGATCCGTTATCGACTCGAATGATTTCGGGCAAACCATATCGTCGAAACGCCTTCTCAAAGCCTCTTCGAGCACTGGCCTGAGTCGAGTCCGTATCCGCTTCTATGGCGATGATGTATCGACTGTGCAGGTCACTCACCGTCAGCGGAATACATCGGCTATCGTTGTCCAGCCAAAACCAGCCTTTGTGATCAACTCCCCAGACATGATTAGGCCGCGCTGCTTCGGTAAGTTCCTCATTCAATGCCGGGTACACTCCTGGCCTCCTTCGGCGCTTCTTAACCAGTCCATGCCGCTTCATGATTTCGCCGATAGTGCCCACCGCAGGGGGCGACTCCACTCCGTGGTCTCGCTCCAGTAACACCCGTATCTTCTTGGCTCCCCAAGTCGGATGGCCTCGTTTGAGCCGAAGCATCAACCGCTCTAACTCTTTCGAAGTCCGTTGGGGACTATGCTTCGGAGCTCGACTTCGATCAACCAGGCATTCTGGGCCACCTTCTTCATAACGGCTGATCCATTTGTGCGCTGTCTTTCGGCTCACCTCAAATCGCTTCGAGAGTTCAGTCACCATGAATTCTTCGTTTCGGGCAAGGCTCACTAATTCATTTCTCTTTTCCATCAGGGTTCCAGTTTTCCAGGGCATCTCGCCTAAAATCTGTAACCCATGTCGCCGGTCAATCTGTTTCCTATTTCGCCGGTTCATACCATCGCATGCCCCCCCTAAAGCTGTGACCCCTAAAGCGTGTTGATCTGATTTTTGATGTTCTCAGACGATGCTCCACGTGTCTAAAATTTCGGGGGAAGCTCACCCTGCACAATCGAAGAGGAGCAGGTGAACTAGAGGCTATTAGAACTCCACGAATCGAACCGGAGGAGCCATTTCGATGGTTTTGACTCCTTGTGTCAGACTGCGACTGAACGGGGTCTACATCAAAAATTGGGGGATGAGCAATTGTTGAGATTCAGGTGGGTTTGGTTTTGAGGTAGTAATCGAGGGGTCAGACCAGTGCATTTTCAGGGATTATAGAGCACCAAAATAAATATTTCAGTTTCACCTTTCGGCAAAAGCTTTGGCCGGATGGTGTCGCTTGTTATTTGCCTCGATTCGGGTGGAAGTTGGCACCCACTTGACGCAGTTGGTTTCGGAAACGATACTGGGAAGGGGCACCCGAGTTTCCGGTTTTGCGGTGAAAGTTAGCCGCTAAATTGACGTCCGTGGAACCCGAGAATAAGCTGAGCCGCGTTTAGACTCCGAAAGATTGCAGTGCCTACGGAGCCCGCTTTCGGTTCGATCCTATCTTTAGCAACTTCCTTAGACCGAAAGCAGTGAATACGAGCGGCGACAATGAATCCTCCGAGATCATTCGATTGGGCATCAATGGCTTTGGCCGCATCGGCCGGTGCATCGCACGTTTAGCCGCCATTCACCCCGGGTTCGAAATTGCCGCAATCAACGAGTTGAATGACGACGTTGCTAACGCTGCTTACCTATACAACTACGACTCGACCCATGGACGATCTGATTGTCCTGCCGAGCTCGCGGCAAAAGGAGAGAAGGTCCGTTTTGGAGACAAGGAAGCTCGCTTCCATTGTTTCGAGCGGTGTGGCGACGTCCCGTGGTCCGAATCGTCTGTGGATATTCTCGTCGATGCCACCGGCATTACGGAAAATATTTCAGACTGCAGATTACTCACTGAATCCGGAAAGATCCGCAAGGCGATTGTCACGCATTCGCCGGAGGATGGCGTTGATCGATATATCATCATGGGTGTTAACTGTGATAGCTACGACCCCGAGAAGGATGATGTGGTTTCTACTATCATCTGCGACACTAATGCCATCGCTCATGTGCTAAAGGCGCTCGACGATGAGTATGGAGTGGCCAGTGGATTTGTCACGACCTTGCACCCGTGGTTGTCCTACCAAAACCTGGTAGATGGTCCAGTGGCGTGGCAGTCTTCTCCTGGGGCCTACTGGAAGGACTTTTCGCTGGGGAGATCGAGCATCGGTTCTGTGATTCCAAAAAACACGACAGCAGTCTCCTGTTTGCGTCCCGTGCTCCCACATATCGAGCCCCGGTTGAGCGGATTTTCGTATCGGATACCCACTGATGTGGTTTGCTCTGCAGATCTGTCGATCGCTCTGGAGAAGTCCATCAAGTTGGAGTCACTGCGGAGCTTTCTCGAAAGTTATTTTGCCGACTCCCCCTATGTTGGCGTTAACTACGACCCTCTTGTCAGCGTCGACTTCAAAGGAGAACCTTATTCGGCCGTGATCGATGCCAGGTGGTTACAACTGCTTGCCGATAAAATGGTCAAAATTGTGCTTTGGTACGATAATGAGTGGGGGTATAGCAGCCGCGTGCTAGACATGGCTCGTTTAATGGCCAAGCACTGGTGAACTCATGGAAAGCCTCTTGGTGCCCTTTCCCTACTGATGAAGGGTTGTGAGATCGTCGGGAAAAGTGATTTTTAAATTGCTCTCTTCTCCTTCGATTGCGCGCACGCGGTGACCGGCTCTTGTTACCAACGAGGTGATTGTGGTGTCTTGCCAGCCGTTGTCCCGGGCCTTTTGCATTGCGTGCATCAGGAATTCTCGAGAAAAGGCATACGGGGTCTGTGTTAAGACGACATCCTTTCGCGGCAGTGGTTGCCCGAGAAATTCCCCGTCAGCCAATGCGATCGAATCGCGTAGCGTCGCAGAGACGACCGGAACTGCCCCTCCATATTGCCAAGCGGACTCTAAGACCCTTTCGAAGAGGGTGTCGGAGGCGAATGGCCGGGCGACATCGTGAATCAGAACCATGTCATTTTTGGCGTGGGCGAGCAGGATCTCGACGGTCTGCTGGCGGGAATCGCCCCCGGCAATCACGGCACAGTTTGGCCCCAAGATTTCTCTTGTACGCGAAACGCTTTCGTCCGCCACGCCGACCAGGACTTGCGAGGCGACCCGCCGGGCGGCCTGGGCCGCGATTTCAACAAAGGTGGTGCCCTCAACTTCGATGAAAGCTTTTTGTTCACCGCCAAGGCGCACTCCCTGTCCGGCGGCCAGGATCAGGGCAGTGGTTATTTCTGGAAAATTTCGAAGCATCTAGTCGTTCGTCTGAAACTTGAAAACAGTGAAGCATCCAAAAGCAAGGGCAAGCGCTGCGCTCATTTCCAAGCCTTCCTCGACAGCTTGCAGCACATCGAGTTTCAGAATGCGGAGATCGAACATAAGGGCGGTTAGCCCCAACGCAATGAAGAGGCCAATATAAAAGAGGGGAGGGCGACGCAACAAGCCCACAGCGACTTTGAGAATGGGTTCCCGTTTCCTGTAGAGAAATAACGCCGCCAACCCGACGAACACGGCAAACACGGCGTAAACGAAGAAGCCATAAGCTTCTGCTAGATCTTTGATAACCTTGAAAAACAAAAAGAAGAAATCGTGTAGAGTATCCATCTTGTAATCGAGGATCTCTGGAGGGGTGAAGCCAAAGAAACGCTCACCGTAGCTCGTTTCTTCGAGAGCGGTGAGGATTCCAAGCCCAAGAAATAAGAGCATGACCGAGCGGTTGGCGTTTCCCCGAACGAAGACGAGACCAACCGCAGCGCCGATTACAACAGAAAGGTAAATCGCAACCGTTACATTCTCGATTAGCTGATCTTCTTCGTAGAGTTGCTCGCGCGATTCCGGAAAGAGCGTGTAGGTCGAGGCAAGGGCGATGAGAATAGTCACCGATAGAGCGATATAGGGGCGAAGATAGGGCATGGTAAATGGTATCCGACGTTTATTCCAAGGACTCAATGACTCCAACAGCTGTTGACATCATTTTGTGTCACAAAGTGGCTAAGAATTGCCTCGTAGCAGCGCTCGCTGGAATTGCCATCTTGAAAGTAATGGAATCGGTTGAGGACGGATTGGTATTCTTCCTCCCTTTGAGGTAGTGCAGGAGAACCACTGGTGATGTCCATGATCTGTTCTTCAAGTTCTTCCAGTGTTCTGATCTTTGGGGCCGGAGTCACCTCATTGTAATCGTAGCAAAAGCTGCGGCTCTTCTGCAGAAACTCTTCGAGATCAGGGCAGAAAAAGATGATTGGCTTACGGAGCAGCATGAAGTCGTAAACCACGCTGGAGTAATCTGTGATCAAGCAATCAATTTTCTTGAAGAGCGGGTAGGGGTCAGCTGCGGGTTCATGCATTCGGATATTATTGAACTGCTCGCACAGCGCCGCCGTTGGTCTGGCGTTGTCAACGGGATGAAGTCTCGCCACAATCCCGATACCTAAACGCCCGGCAAGTTCGTCCAAGTCCTGCCATGAATAGGGGTAGGCAGGCCGGCCGTCATCGCGGAACGTGGGCATGAAGATAAACACCTGTTTGTCATTGGCATGGAATTCGTCAATCCAGATTGACGAAGGGTCGCTCCCGGTAGTTTCGTTGTCCGAGAACAGGATGTCGTTTCGCGGAGACCCAGTCACCGCGATGCGCTCCCTCTCTACATCAAAGAACAGGATTGCCTGTGCTGCATGTTGTTCTGATGTGGCCATGACAAGATCCAATCGGTTCATGTGCCATGGCAGAAGAAAACGAAGCATTGCCTTCTCCCACCATCTTCCATGGTAGAGTTTATACTTGCGGCTCGACGGATTGTCGGTGGCACGTGCGATTTTTTTGATGCCGGCTCCGTGTCGGAGCAGAACGGCTTTCGCGCCGCCAGAGAGCCAGTAGTTCACATCTTTGATAGAGATGTCGAATACGTAGATTCCAGCCCGCAGACAGGTTGCGATCCCGCCAATTGACCACGGATGGCGTGCTTCGAGTCCCTCCTCTCTAACTTGATTTCGTATTGTTTTGTTAGGAGTTACCCAGACGCATCGGATATCATGCTCGTTGACTGAGCCGCAGTAGCGAAATAATGCGGCGCTGTTGTCCGATAGTCGCTCACCACTCCAGGTGCCAAAAACCCAGAGGCGTCTATCGCGTGGGAAGAGGCGCGATACGAAATAGACGCAGTAGAGGAGGGGCCTGAGCAGAAATCCTAGAACCAGTCTCTGTTTTCTCGACATGGAAGACTATTGAAATGAAGTAGCTTTTCCGAACAGCCAAACCTAGCCTGTTTTAAAAGGATTGGAATTTGCTTTTTCAAGAAGTAATGATTGGAATTTGCTTTTTCAAGGAGTTCTTGCCGGTGCGTCGGTTCTACCGGGATTGAGGGGGTGAAGCAACTCCTCCAGCTTTGCCAGATGCTGCAGTTCTTCGATTGCCAGAATTTAATACTTGGGTGTCTAAGCCTTCGCTGCCAGGTATAGAAGAAACTTGATCACTTCCTGATTGCCATGAGCAATGCAGGCACGTAAGCGATAGGAGTTCTGCTTCAGCTCGGATACCACCGCGTCCGCTACCCCTGTTCAGGAGTCATGCCGAAACCACTTTTGCGAATGGGTCCCGGAACATCGTCCATGTCACCTCCGGAAGCTTCACATTGTCACTTTTGTAGTGGGCAAAATGTCGTTCCGGAGTCACGAAAGGCAGTGGCGGCCTCACTAATCTAACTCAGGCGCGTGCTCGTTTGCTTTCTCTGAGAAAGTCGCCAAGACAAAGGGTTGTCTCAAACAACATTCCAACCCCTAGAGTAATCGCCATCCCGACAGTTCCGATTGAGGGAACGAGAAAAGATGCCATGGCCACCGTCACAGCGAGGCGCGACAATGAATAGACAGCTATTCGCTGCGTTTTCCCTATCATGAGGAGTAGGTAGGAGGCCGGACCTAGAACAAGCCTGACGATCCTGAAGATGAGCAACACCCTCAACACATTGGCAGCTCCCCGGAACTCTTCCCCGAAAATCCCCATGACCCATTCAGCACCGACATAGGCAACCCCGAGCGGCAGCACCATCAAAGTCCCGACCTTCGTGATCGCTCCACGATAGATCTTCCACATTCTTCCAAAGTCATCGTTCTGCCCACCCCTCGAAAGATCCGGCATCGTTAGCGAATAGGCTGCCATCGCCAGAACTTCGAACAGCATGTAGATACGGTAGGCAGTTGTCAGGAACGCTACCTCCTGGCTGGGATACAGTTGTTCAAGAATGGCCAGCGGAACAAAATACGTGACACTGCCAAAGATTGAAGCCAAACAGATGGGAAGCCCCAACCCGAGATCACGCCTGAGATCCTCGCCGCTAGGCAGTTTGTAGAACGGTTTCGCCTCCCGCAATCCCTGACCAAACAAGGCGCCGACTCCAGCGATGACAAAGGCAGCCGAAAAACACAAGAGCGTACGATCAGAATCTAGAATCGATTGTCCCAGCAAGAGCGCGACTACAAAGATGAGGCTGGCCGATGTGTTTCGGTAAAACACGCCTAGCACTGGCCTTCCCAACCCAATCATCGCCGCTCCATTAATGAGGCATAACGCCATCCCCCCGATTCCAAGAATCGGAAGCGAATACCACCAGAGAGGACGCGCCGTCTCTCCCTGCAGCAAAAACGCGTAGGCACAAAGTCCCAAGGAAATCACTAGTGCAATCACGACCGAAATACTTCGGATCGGGGCTAAAAAGTCAGCTAAGGCGGAAGTCTTTCCTCCAAGTCTGGGAACTTGCTGTAACGACAGTTGATCAAATCCGAAAGCCGCCACCTTTCCGAACGATCGAATGATCGTCGACCAGAAGAAAAACACTCCCGCCTCGGATACCCCAAGAGCTCGGGCGATCAATATGGTAGCGACAAACTGAAGTCCCGCTCCTCCAAGTCGTACTCCAGCCGCGCCTCCCGATCGAATCAGACTCAGCACGTAATCACGAAACAACCGAATGATTGGAATTTGCTTTTTCAAGGAGTTCTCACCGGTGCGTCGGTCCTATCGGGATTGAGGGATTGAGGGATTGAGGGGGGAAAAAGGGAAAAAAGAAGAGAAATGGAATAACTTTTTCTCCATGGAGAGACGTGGCCATGAAAACAAGCTGGGGTCAAGGCTGTGAGCCGTGAATCAACGGGACCACACTGAAATATAGGGATTTGGGTCAAAAATACCGGATTTCCAGACACAGGAGTGCGGCAGCTTTCTCTGGATTCAGATGAATGTTGGTGGTGAGGGTGATGATATGGTGATTTCAGCCCCGAACCACCCATCGATCACCGTTAAATGGAAACTTGACGAGAGAAAAGCTCCTAACATCGGTTTCCGGATCGAGGAAGACCGAATCGAAGTTCGTGTCGACCGGCGTGTTCGTGCGAGAGAGTATACCGAATTTACCGGGTTCAATGCTCGCTTTGGATTCGGCGCTTTTCGCAAATATCCGATCACAGTACGCAATTTCAAGGCCTACCTGTTGACGGAGGATTGAAAGAATTCATTCGCTATTTCACCCCTTCCGCTTTGACGCTTCGCTCCTTACTCGCAGGCAAACTTCCGTCTGTCGGTTGTCTCCACGCATCGCCCTTGGTAGGAGAGGGGTGCAACCTTTTATGATACCGAGCTGCCGAGAACTGCATTCTGTCCAGTTGTTTGTATCTCGCGTCCCTGCCTGTCAGGAGTCTGTTTTCAAATGGGGATCGCCCTTCCGAAAGGCAAGGCACCAGAAAGAAAACAGGCAGAAGCTACCCTTCAATCTCTAGCTGGATTTTCTGGGCAACTCTACCTGCTCAGAGCTTGGATTCACAAATCCCCTTATTCGGTGAAATGACTATTTTTCCGTGTTCTGTTTTGCTCTCCATCCAATCGGACGGAACTGTAATGGACGCGGCCCCGCTTTGGCTTGCAGGAAGTCGTTTCTGGGAGCCATACCGCGCAAAACTATTTTCGCCCGGTGGCATCATCGGGGGGGAGCTCAGGTGGGGGCACCCTCCGGCCGGTTCGTGAATCCGGTGGAGTATGGCTATTCTGTTAGTTAATCAAAACTCGCTATTTTCCGGCCAGAAATTCAGCTGACGAAGTGGTAAGGGCATAACAGAGTGACCATGAATAAGCTGACTTAGGTTTAGTCCTGCGGGGTAAGCCGGCATTCCTCAGATTTCTGAAGTTCGTTCCCGAATGATCCGGGATAGAAAGAAATCAGGGAACAAAGAGGGCCGGGAACGCCCGGGCGTGGCAAAGCCTAGTTCTTCACCCCGGGAAAGCTGTCCACGTACTTGATGGTAAAATCGGGGAAACTTTCAACAATCTGAATCTTGAAGTCTGGAAAACTGTCGACGATCTGCCATTCGCCGGGATCGTCCGGAAAGGAAGTCACCAGCCTGACATGGAGATTGGCGAAGGAGTCCACGATCTTGACTTTGTAGTCAGGAAACGAGTTCACCCATTGGATGCGTCCATGGATTTTTGCCACGTTTGTTTTCTCCATTGCAGTGATGGAAAGCATGGTTCCGGATGGAATTAGGAGAGAAGAAAAGAGCAGGCGCCGGGTCATTGATGGAGGGACGAACCGGGGTTGGGGTTTAGGCGGAAGATAGAGTCGCTCGGAGAGCCCGAGTGCAATCAGGAGGGAAAGGAATCGCGGCATTCTGCTCCAGGTAGAACGCGTTTCCGCTGATCAAGCGTGCTGACGAAAGCGAAGCCCAGTACACTCTGGACAGCGGAAGCCACTGCGCCGCGCCGGGCAAGGGATTCCAGTCTTGTCAGCATTGCTTGCTACAGCAGCGGATTCGCC
>JABSSQ010000129.1 GCA_013213905.1 Verrucomicrobiales bacterium
GGAGTAGTTATCCTTCGGATTGAGGTTGTAGAGCATGATCTTGGGAAGGTGGCCCCGCTGGTCGAGGGTGTTTAGGTAGTTACCAACCGCACGTGCGTGATCGACATCGGCCATGGAATCACAACCGATATCGCGTCCGAGTGTTTCGAAGAGGCGCTGATTGTTGTTCCGCTCGCAACCGATGTGGAGTTGCTTGGTCCAGCCACGGGAGGCGTCAAGTTCGCCGAAGAAAAGCATGAGATAGGCTCCAAAGGCCTCTGTCTCCGCTGCGTCGGCGTTGGTGCCGGCGCGAACTTTGTCGAAAATGGTCTCCGCCTTTTCTTTGGAGCACTCCGCGTCGTAAAGGTGATGCAGGCCGTGATCGGAGAGGCGCCCGCCGAGCTCATGAAAGAAGTCGTGCCGGGCGCGAATCGCGTCGCAGAAGCCGGACAGATTTGAGCAGTCGACGCCGCTCACCTCGCTGAGCTTGTCGGCATACGAGTTGAAATGCCCCGCATCGTCGACCCAGAGTGCCGCATCAGGGCGAAACGTGGGATAGACGCGGATATCGATCGTGGGATCATTGGCGATGGCCTGGTGATGTTCGAGTGAGTGGGTCGGATCATCGGTGGTGCATAGAGCACGCACCCGGCTCATTTCGAGGAGACCACGGCAGGAATATTCCGGATCAGCAAGCTTTGCGTTTCCCTTTTCCCAGACTTCGTCGGCGGTGGCCGGGGAAAAGAGACCATCAAACTCAAAGTAGCGGCTCAGCTCAAGGTGAGTCCAGTGGTAGAGCGCGTTGCGAAGGGTGTGAGGAACGGTTTCCGCCCAGGCGTCGAATTTCTCGCGTGGGGAGGCGTCGCCGGTGATGAGATTTTCATCGATACCGTTGGCACGCATGGCCCGCCATTTGTAGTGATCGCCCGCGAGCCAGATGTCGAAGAGGTTGTCGAACTTGCGATTCGCGGCGATTTCGTCCGGTGGCAGGTGGTTGTGAAAGTCGAGAATCGGCTCGTCCTTGGCGAAGTTGTGGTAAAGCTCCTTCGCAGCGGGGGACTGCAGCATGAAGTCGTCGTGAATAAAGGGCGAAGACATGCCGAAATGGACGCCAGCCCTGGGGCATTATCAAGTGCTGCCCTGCGCAATGTGGTTGCGCAGAATTGCAGTCAAAACACGATCGACTACCAGAATGCCAGCGCACAGACGAGGACAAGCGCGCCGTAGACTGCGCCGGCGATGGCACCGCCCTTGTAACGGACATCCTCGGCGAGGACCCAATTGATCTGGTCGCGCATGAGGTAGGGGATACCGATCCAGAACATGCCTTTGACCGCGCCGGCGTAGGCAAGCGCGACAAGCAGAAGACGACTCTGTGGCTCTTGGAGGAAGGCCGAGTCGAGAATCGGGGCAGCAACCAGAATGAGGAGAAATCCGAGCGCACGGACCGCTAGGAATTCGCGAACCTGGGTCACAACACCAATACAAACTCCGGCAATGATGATCTGGACGACGCGCTCAATCTTGTAAAACTCCCCGAGGTCCATGCAGGACCAGATAATGAAGCCCCAGGCAAAGCAGAAAATCACCAGCGGAATGCCAATCTTTTCGTTCCGCGGGAAGGCCTTCAACCACGGCTTAACGATATCAGGCTTAAGCAGCGCAAAGACGTGAGAGGCGATCAGCCAGATTCCGATGACCAGTCCGACGGCCTTGAGCGGAAGGCCGGGGTCGTAGAGAAAATCGTAGATCGCCTGCATGAATGGGAGTCGGACAAGACTCGGGGTAAATCCGATTATTTCAAGACCAGATCCCCGTAGAGGGTATGTCCGGTGCTTTCGTTGATCTTCACGTCAAGAAGCTCGCCGGCGAGGCGTTTGGGATCCCCGTCAAAAATGACAATGCGATTGGTGCCGGTCCGGCCTGAGAGGCGTTCCTTGTTGTAGCGGCTGGGGCCCTCACACAGCACCTGCTGAGTGGTGCCGACGTGTTTGGCATTCTTGCGCTCAACGATTTCATTCACGAGCTTGAGCAGGTCCTGGTTGCGTTCCTCTTTGACTCTCTCGGGGAGTTGATCTTCCATTTCTGCTGCAGGAGTGTCCTTGCGCTTGGAGTAGCGGAAAATGAAAGCTTGATCGAACTGGACGTGTTCAACGGCTTTCCGGGTTTCGAGGTAGTCTTCTTCGGTCTCCCCGGGAAATCCGACGATGATGTCAGTGGAAATCGCGATGTTGGGGCGGGCTTCCTTCATCTTGTCGCAGATGTCGATGAACCGCTGGGCTTTGTAGGGACGATGCATCTTTTTGAGAATGCGATCGGACCCCGACTGCATCGGAAAGTGAACGTGATCCACCAGCTTTGGCAGGTAGGTGAATGCTTCGATGACGTCCTCCTTGTAGCCAATCGGGTGAGGGGAGGTGAAGCGGATGCGCTTGATGTCATCGATTTCGTGAACCGCTTCGAGCAACTGAACAAAGGGGCTCTTACCGTCGACCTTGGGAAATTCGTGACGCCCGTAGAGGTTAACGATCTGCCCGAGTAGAGTGACTTCGCGAACACCGTGGTCGGTGAGGCGTTTGCACTCATCAACGATGTCCTGGATGGGGCGGGCGCGCTCACCACCCCGGGTGTAGGGCACAATGCAGAAAGTGCACTTCATGTTGCAGCCCTGCATGATGCTGACGAATTCGCTGACGCCGTGTTGCTTGTCCACGTGGTCACGAATCGTGTTCTGAGAGTCTTCCTCCTCCTCCGTATCGATAATGGGGCGACGCAGATCGTCCATCTGGGCTTCCTCTTTAGCCCGCATCAGGTCAACGACGTGCTCCACGACGCGATGGTATTTCTGGGTGCCGGCAACGAGATCAACGTGGGGAGACTGTTTGAGCAATTCTTCCCCGCGGCTTTGGGCCATACACCCCATGAAGCCGTAGACGATATTTGGATTCTTTTTCCGGTATTTGCCGAGATGGTTCATCCGGCCGATGGCCTTCTGTTCGGCCTGATCGCGAACCGAGCAGGTATTCATTAACATGACGTCGGCGTCGTCAGGTTCGGGCGTGACCGTGAATCCACGTTCGACGAACATCTGCGCGACCTGTTCGGAGTCGCGCTCGTTCATCTGACACCCGTAGGTTTTGAGATACACTTTCGGCATGGTGATGGGCAGGTTGGGAGGAAAAAGGGGGCGGAACCTAGCCGCGAAATGTCCCGGAAACAAGAAAAGGCTCCAATTTGGCGTTCCTGCCCCCGGCGGTGCTAGCTGTGCATGACCTGACCGCCATCGATGTTGATCGTCTGGCCAGTAATATTGCGTCCGGATTCGCTGGCGAGAAAGATCGCCATGGCTCCAAATTCGTCAGGTTCCTGCCAGCGGGCCAAAGGTGCTAGTTTGCCGATCTTTGCCTGAGCCCACTCCTCATAGGTCTGGTTTTCGGAATCCCGGTTGGCTTCAAAAACCGACTCGTTGAGTTCCGTTTTCACCATTCCGGGTGAGAGTGCGTTCACCCTGATGCCGTCTGCGGCAAAGTCTTTGGCAGCGCACTGGGCGAAATTGATCACGGCGGCTTTGCAGGCGCTGTAAGGAGGGTCGGTTTGAGAACCAATTTGGCCGGCGACAGAAGACAGCAGGAGAACAGATTTTTGCTGAGTATTCCCGGACCGCAGGGAAGGAGTGAAAGCGTGGACGGTATTGATCGTGCCCATCAACGTGATTTCGATGACGCGTTCCCAGTCGGAAGGATCGAGATTCCAGAAAGGAAAGCCTCCCTTCCCGGATCCAACCGCTGCGGCACATACGAGGTGATCCACGGTGTGTTCACTGGCAATTCCGACAAGGGCATCGTGATCCGAAATATCAACACGGCAGCCGATCACAGAGTCCGGAAAGTCGTTTGCCAGGGTATTGAGGGCCGTCTCCGAAACGTCGATCGCGATGACTTTAGCCCCGGCTTCGATGAAGGCTTCAGCGATTGCTCGACCAACGCCGTTGCCGGCTCCGGTAATGGCTGCGACCTGGTCGGTTAGCTCAATGTTCATTCCAAAAAAATGATCAGGTAGACCCAGTTGATGAGAAGCAGTCCCAGTATGACCCCGGTGGTGCGTTTGATCCTGCGGTTTTGCTCGGGCACAGAGAGCGGCTTGTATCCCTGAACATAAGAGCGAATGCCAAAGAAGAGCCATACAAAGGAAGTGATGACCCCAAGGAACACCATGGGATTGAACTGCAATGCTCTCCCGAATTCTCCGTGAGCTAGTGCCTGCATGGAACGTGTGCCTCCGCAGGTGGGGCAGGAGAGTCCGAAAGTGGATTTCAGGCGGCATTCCGGCGCCTTCACTGGGAGGTCGTCGTAGACGCGGGCGATGAATATCAAGGCAACGACGGCGATGAACGTGATGACCGGGGCAACCATCACCTCAATTCGGCGGTTTGGCGAGGTGGCGGTCACGGTGCAGGCTGGGGTAGCAGCTTGAAAAAAACCGACGGGCCCTCGTCGGAGTATTCGTAGATGAAGGCTTCGGGGGCGAAGCGGGACGCGTTGAGTCCGTCTGCCGTTGTCAGTTGAAGACGAAGCTGTCTGATGCGTGCCTCAAGATGCTCCGGGTTTACCGCGTGGATTTCGAAGCGGTATTTTGGTCGGGGAATGCCGGACTTGTCACAGACTTCATCGTATTGTCGAGCCAGTCGAATCATGCGGTCGGTGTGGACGAATTCATCGTCGAGATCAGAAATGAGAAGGTTGTAGGAACTCACGTCGTTTTCCAATTCGCTGGTTCGTTGGTAGGTCAGGTCGATCAGTTCTTCAAAGTCAATGGTACCGTCAACGAGGTATCGCGGCGCTTCTTCGACAAACTCTTCCAACTGGGGGGAGTAAAGTTCGCCATTCACTTTCCATTTCTTTCCATCGCGCTTGAGATCGATCGTCTCCATTGCCTCTGGAAACTTCGAATCAAACAGTATCCGAGTGACGCGGTCGATGTCTGCATCACGTTTTCGGCTGATCTCGGTGGTGAAGTCTTCCACGGCACTGAGAAGTTCCGCCTGGAGTTCCTCTGAAGTCTTGGCGGCGTTTTCCTCTCGGTGAACCGCGTAGGGGGTATTCAGAGAATGATACTCAGCTAGAGAGATATCGATCATGTGCTCCGGAATGCCGTGTTCGCGGAGGATGTTGTCGATTGGCGGAGCCAGTGGGTCCTTGAAACCGATAAGCCGGCGCTTGAGGATGCCGATTTTCTCGACCCGAATAATCTCCACTCCCGGTTCGGCGTGAAGGTCGTCGAGGGCCCGCTTCCACTGGTATCCATGCAGGAGGAAAACCACCGTTGCCCCAATCATCAGGGACGACAGAAAGGCGGATCCCACGATATAGGGCGTCGATTTTGGCTGCTTTACCGGCTCGTCAGCGCTTTCGGACATTGGGGCGAATCGTAAGGGATTCCCGGAAGTGGCGCGAGCGAAAATTCTGCTCTACCCGAATTCCACAGAAGTAAATTGTGACTCCCCGGGACGACGGGTTATGCGTTCAACTTGGCCAGGATCGCGTCCACGTCATAAACGCATCCTCCCCAGGTTCCTCCACTGACATTCTGCAGCGCTGCCCAAAGGCGAGTGTCGTCAGGGACGTTGTGAAGAGGCTTGAGCTTCTCATTGGCCGGCCGGGCGATGAGTTCATTCACGTCCCCGTCATAGTCGACCGTGCCGGTCATGTTGCGACAGTCGATTCGAATGCGGATGGGATCTCCGTCGCGGACTTTGCCGATTGGTCCGCCGGCCCAGGCTTCCGGTGATATGTGCCCGACGCAGGCTCCGGTGGAGACGCCGGAGAATCGACCGTCGGTGATGAGTGCCACGTTTTTGCCCCAGGGGAGATGCTTCAATGCGATGGTGAGTTGCGCTGTTTCGGGCATGCCGCATCCGATCGGTCCGTAACCAATCAACACAATGACATCACCTTCCTTGATACGGTCGTCGCCGGTCGACTTGACGGCGGCGATGGCTTCGGGTTCGGAAGCAAAGACGCGGGCGGGGCCTTCATGCAGGTAGATGCCGTCGTCATCGATCTTGGAGGGATCGATCGCTGTGCTCTTGATGACAGAGCCCTCGGGAGTCAGGTTGCCGTCCGGAAAAGTGACCGTCGAGGTAAGGCCACGGGACGCAGCCACCCTCGGTGACATGATGACATTGTCAGGATTGATGCCGTCGAGCTCTTCGATTTTGGCACGGAGCTTCTGGCGCCGTTCGCTCGCTTCCCACCATTCGAGGTTTTCCCCCAGAGTTTTTCCGGAAACGGTCATGGCCTCGAGGTTGAGCATGCCTGCTTCACGGAGATACAGCATGACTTCCGGGACCCCGCCGGCAAGGAAGACCTGGACGGTGGCGTAGTGCACGGGGCCGTTGGGAAGGGCGTCGACGATACGAGGAATCTCAGCGTTCATGCGCCGCCAGTCGTCGACTGTTGGTCGTCGCAGGCCGGCCTCGTGGGCGATGGCCGGCAGGTGCATGATGAGATTAGTGGATCCTCCAAAAGCGGCATGAACAGCGAGCGCATTCTCGACAGAGGCTTCGGTCAGGATGTCCCTGGTGGTGAGTCCCGCATTTTCCAATGACACGACCGCAGCGCCGGAGCGGCGAGCCATGTCACGCCAGATATCGGCGCCGGAAGGAGCGAGGGCGGAATGAGGCAATGTCAGGCCCAGTCCCTCCGCAATGATCTGGCTGGTTGCTGCCGTGCCGAGAAACTGGCAGCCGCCTCCGGGGGAGGCGCAGGCCCGGCAACCGGCTTCGGCGGCGTCCGCATAGCTCATCGTGCCCTGGGAATAGCGTGCTCCAATAGTTTGAATGCGACCGAGGTCCTCGTCGGTGTCTTCGCTGATCAGCGTGACGCCACCGGGAACGAGGACGGTGGGAAGATCGTGGGTGGCTGCCAGCGCCATCATCATGGCGGGGAGGCCCTTGTCGCAGGTGGCGACGCCGACGACTCCTTTCCGTGTCGGATGGGAACGGATCAGGCGGCGGAAAACGGTCGAAGCGTCATTGCGATAGGGGAGGGAATCCATCATTCCGTCGGTTCCCTGGGTGCGGCCGTCACAGGGATCGCTGACAAATCCGGCGAAAGGAACTCCACCAAGAGCGGTGATGGTTTTGGCCGCTTCTTCCATGAGCAAGCCCACTTCGAAGTGGCCGGTGTGGTAGCCAAGGGCCACAGGAGTTCCGTCCGGCTGGCGAATGCCACCCTGGGTGCTGAGGATGAGGTAGTCACCTCCGGCGACCTTGTCAGCGTCCCAGCCCATGCCCACGTTCTGAGTCCACCCGAACAGGTGCCCGCTGGGATGCGAGACGAGCTGTTCGACGGTAAACGGCAGGGTGCCGCTCGGGCCCGGCGCTGTCGTGCGCAGGGTGTAGATGCTTTCGTCGCCGGAGTCGAGGATGGGATTCATAGAACAATCTTACACGACTTCCACCTCGTTCCTTAACGTGCCGATTCCCTCGATCGTAATCGAGATGACATCACCCGCCTGCAGCGTGAAGTCGGAGTCAGGCACGATGCCTGTTCCTGTCATCAGGTAAGCCCCGTAGGCAAATTCGTTGGATCGAAACAGCCAGCCGGCCAGTTCGTCAAAACCGCGCTTGAGTTGAGCCACTTCCGTTTCACCGCTGAAGACAGTCTCTCCGCTTCGATCAATCTCAACCTTAATGGATGTGTCAGGGCCGGGTGATGCGCCGACAAAGAGGCAGGGTCCGATGGCGCATGAGCCGGTGTATACTTTTGCCTGGGGAAGGTAGAGGGGATTCTCTCCTTCGATGGATCTTGAACTCATGTCGTTCCCAACGGTATGACCGAAGATGTTGCCCTGGCTATTGATGGCGAGGGTGAGTTCCGGTTCAGGAACATCCCAGGTGGAGTCCGAGCGAATGGCGACTTTGTCCTCATGCCCGCGGGTTCGAGGGGCCGTCGCTTTAAAGAATAGCTCCGGCCGATCGGCGTCGTAGACTTTGTCGTAAAAGATATCGCCCCCGGCGGTCTCGGCTTCCTCCATTCGGGCGGTGCGGCTGCGAAAGTAAGTGACGCCGGCAGCCCAGATCTCCTGATCGCCGATGGGAGCAGCGAAGCTGGAGGAGGATTCCAACGTGACTTCGGGAGCCGATTCGCAAGCGGTAGCGACATAGCCGGCTGGATCTTCAGCCGTGAACAGAGCATTAAAGCTGAAACCCTCTTTGACCTCGTAAAAGGTATCCGGTGTCCCGGTGTTCTCGATCAATACGGACGAGTCGGTTCGGTAAATTCGGAAAGGCATGGGCAGAGCATAGCGGAAACGGCTTCCCTTACCAGTCTGCAACGCAGGCGCAGTTGTGTGTCTGCGAATTGGGTATAAAATGCGGCGTGAAATCCTTCCTCCCACCCTGTTGGGTCATTGGCCTGACCCTGTTGAGTCTCCCGGCAATTGCCAGTGGGCCTGCCGTGGTGGCGAGTATGAAGCCCTCCGATCTCGTCGAATATACGACTCAGCCACCGCAGATCCAGGCGCTGATTGAGGAGGCCCTGTCTTTGACCGAAAAGAAGCTCTACTACCGCTTCGGGTCCAATTCTCCGGATCTTGGTGGGATGGATTGCTCGGGGGCGGTGCAATACACCTTGAACCAGGCGGGAATGACGGAAGTCCCTCGATCTTCCTACAAGATCTATCACTGGGCGAATGATCACGGAACGTTGATTTCCACCCGGAAGGCGACTTCGTTGGAGGACCCTGTCTTTGAACAGCTCAAACCCGGAGACCTTCTTTTCTGGGAAGGGACCTATGAGGTGAAGGACCGCAATCCTCCAATTTCCCATGTGATGATTTACCTCGGGCGGCACAAGCTGGACGGATTGCCGATCATGTTTGGATCGAGCGACGGGCGGCACTATCGACGTCAGCGCATGAACGGTGTCAGCGTTTTCGACTGGAAGATCCCGCGTCCGCAGGACAAATCGAAGTTTGTGGCCTACGGACCCGTTCCCGGATTGTTGGACATGGAGGACCAAACGCCAACGGCTTCTGCCACTCCGGTAGGCGAGAAAGAAGGCTTGGATTCCCTCAAATCGGTATTTGAAAAAGTGTTTCGTTAGCAGGACACTTTAGTCCTATGAAGCCGTCTATCGTTCTCGCCGCTTTTGCCCTCCTTTCTCTCACTTTTGCCAGCTGCACCCAGACTCAGAAAGGGGTCGCGACCGGGGCGGCTGCAGGCGCAGCGATCGGAGCGGTGGCTGCAGGTGACGGGAATCGTGGAACGGGCGCTCTGATCGGTGGCGCTGTGGGTGGTGTTACCGGTGGCGTGATCGGCAACAACCAGGAGCAGCAGCAGTATTACGGCCCTGCCGCCTACTGATCGGAGCGAGAGGCTGTACCAGCACAGAGCCAGCAACGTGTCGCCTCGGGTGCAACCTTGAGGCGTGCAAAGTCGATATCCTCTCCGCACCGTTCACAGCGACCGTAGGTGCCGGAGTCGAGTTGTTCGAGCGCGAATTCGAGCTGTGAACGGCGTTCCTCGCGACGGCGCTCCGCCTCCTTGGCGACTTCCTGCATCTGCATGGCGTCGAGTCGCGAGAGCCGGCCGATTGCGACATCGGGTGCAATGGCTTCGCGCTCCTCTTCGCTTGAGTCCGACTCTTCGCGGATGCGATCCAGCTCTGCGATGATGAGTTCTTCCAGATCGATGAGTTGGTCAGCGGTCAGCATTTGACCAGAGCGTGACCGAAATCTACCTCGCGGGCAAGCGGAGAGGCCGCCCCGCGGGAGCTTGCCCCTCCAAATTTGAAGTGAGGCCCAAGGCCTGGAGAGGCACGGTTTTCCGTGCCCGTTGTAATGCTTAAGCCTCGAAAGTAGCGAGGGAATCGGGATTCCAAGGGGAAGCATCGACTCCGCACTCCTCTGCCAGTTCGGCGAAGCCTTTGACTTCGGCTTCGGAGAATAGCAGTCCGTCAGCCTTCTCACTGAGGGCTGCGTTTTGGGCTTCGATCGTGCCGGGCAGCATGCAGCTCTCATTGCCGTGGTCAAGGATGTCCTTGAGCACGGTGGTGATATTTTCGGCCTGGGTGCGTCCGTTGGAGAAGTCTCCCATGCTGATCGCATCCGGGTGAATCACCTGGAAGAAGAAAGCCGTGGTGGTTTTCTCTCCGGTTCCTTCAGCCAGGTTGGCCCGACCGCGCAAAGTGGGGAGGGAGCCACCGATCGCGGCACCGAAGAGTTCGTTGAGCAGGCCGAGGCCATAGCCCTTGTGGCGACCGAAAGGAAGGAGCGCTTTCACTGCGAAGGGATCGTCAGTCGGCTGACCGTTTTCGTCGACGCCGAAGGGAGCTTCGAGTTTCTTGTTCTCGCGCTTGTATTGTTCGACCTTGCCCATCGCAATCTCAGAAGTGGCCCAGTCGATCACGACGGGGTAGCCGACGGCATCCATGGTCGGAAAACCCCAGCTGTGCGGGTTGGTGCCCAGGGTGGGGAACTTTCCGCCGAAAGGAACCACTTCGGCGAGTGCGGAGGTGCAGTTGGTGTAGGCAATGTAGCCGCGGCGGGCAGCGTCGATCACGTAGCCGCCTCCCCAGAGGTAGTGAAAGGCATTGTCGACGGCCACAGTGCCGCAGCCGTATTCGTCGGCGAGACGGATGCAGGTTTCCATCGCTTCGCAGGCGACGGCCTGGCCCAGTTTGCGATTGGCGTTCCAGACCTGGACGGCGGGAAAGCGGGATTCTTTCACTTCGATCTCGGCATCCGGGACACAGCCGCCGGCGCCGCTGCCGAAGAGCTCGTCGAGGTGGAGGGCCTTGAGCGCGTTGTGCGTGCGGATGCCGTGCCAGGAAGCTTCAAAGCACATGCGGGCGGCAGAGGCGCTTTCATCTTCGCGATAACCGCGATGCATGTAGGCGGCTTGGACAAGGTCCCCGTGCTGTTCACGGGAAACAACGAAGTAGCTGGAATTCGACATGGCAATGCTATGCCGTCATTTCGGCGTTTACGCCAGTGGAAAAGATAACGTTGCTGGGTGGAGAAATTTGCGGGATTCGGTCGACCCAGGGTTACGCCTTTCCGAACCGGACTGAGACACCCGGATGATCTTTGACGAGGTAACGCCACGGCAGATCGACCGCCTTGGAGATACCAACCCGTCGGTCTGCAAGAATCGAGTGCGTCGACGAGGCTGGTTCGAAGTAAAACGCTCTAGACTCCGTCAATGACGACTCATGGTGATTCGGACCAATGCCAAGAGCCGCACTGAGCTTGCCGGGGCCGGAACAGAGGTCGCGCTCTTTCTCCTTTTCGCGTCGGCTTTTCATCAGGCTGATGCCATCAACCGGCTCGAGGGCTCGAAGCAGGACGAATCCCTTGTCGCCAGTTGCCGCATCGATGCAGAGCACGTTGGTGAGCCAGTGCATGCCGTAGTTGAGATAGACGTAGGCGGTGCCGGCAGGGTGGTTGGTGGCGAACTCCCTCGCTGAGGGACGGGTGAAAAGATGACAGGCCTCATCGCCATGCTCGTGATAGGCCTCTGTTTCAATGACGATGCCGCCGGTTTCTCCGTGAATCAGTTGGCAGCCGATCAGCTCACGAGCACAGATCAGGGCGTCCCGTTCGAAGAAGGCACGGTCGATCATGGCCGGAAAGGAACCCGGGCGATTGGCGCGGCGATTTTGTGAAAGCGGTTTTTGAAATGAGGGATCGTTCCAATGGTAAGGAAAACCCGATAGCGATAGGTGAAGCCGGGCTCGATCGCCATGGTCTTGATCGGGGCCAGGTAAGAGCAGGCCCCTTTGTGCTGTGGCGCTGGACCGCCTTCGGCCCGGTAGCAGGTGAGTTCCTCGGCACCCGGTGCCCAGATGCCAATGCCGTGCCCGTCGTCGTTGAGAAAGGCGAACCAGTCCCGGGCCAGGCTGACTCGCTCGTTTGGCCAACCGGGGACGAATGAGGTCAATTCCGCTTCGCCTGCTTTGAGGCAGTGGAGATGCTTCAGTGTGTGATCAACAAAGATCGCCGGGAGTTCCTGGTGACGGGGCTTGTGGCTCTTTTCACCGTGGTAGGACATCTCGAACTCGATCGCGACCACCGGTCCGTGCAGCTCGATGGTTTGCTTGAAGCTGACATCCTCGATGGCTTCGCCCGTAGCCCAGTGAACCGGAGTCGAATCAGAACTGAGGCGGAATTCCTCGGTTTCAAATGAAGTGACCTCGGCGGGAACGTATTGCCAGTTTCCGCCCTGAACCGGATTCCAGCGCCAGGGCTTCCCGTTCCAGTCGCTGCCGTCTTCGTCACCATACCACGACTGCTGA
>JABSSQ010000013.1 GCA_013213905.1 Verrucomicrobiales bacterium
GTGAACTTCCCATTTTCCGAGCCTACGCGACATCACCCGAAGAGCGTTTTGTCAGGGAGTTTGTTTTGCAGCTGAAGCTGGGACGAACTTCGATGCAATATTTCCAGGACAAATACGGCGTCGATGTTTCGACCCGTTATGGGGCTGAGCTGGGTAAGCTCGAAGACGACGGTTACTTCTCCAAAGACGGCGACGACATCGTGGTGAGCCGAGACGGCATGCTGCAGATCGACCGACTCCTCCACGGCTTTTTCCTCGAAGAACACCTCGATGCACGTTACACCTGATCAGTCTGAAGCAGGTCAGGCCTACGCCGAAGCCTTGCATCGCCTGTTGCCTTTTCACTTCTTCTACGAGAAGGCGGGGTTGGAGCTCCCTGATTTCACCTTTCTCGAGGGCGGTGAGATGCCGTATCCCTATCGCTCATTGCTGGTTCACACCAACGATATGACGCCGACGCTGGCGGCCTTTCATCACTCCAAACTCTACCTGGAGGTGCACAAGCACGAGTCGAACGACGAATTCGTGATGCGCCTGGTGAGTCTCCATGCGGCCTCCTCCGACAAGCCGGTGGAATACGGGGCGATCGCGATCCAGCTGGGCGGTCTTCCGGAAGATGTCCGCCAGGAGGTGATCGCCGGCGAAAAACCGCTTGGTGGAATTCTTGGAGAATATGCAGTAGAGCACCGCGGCAGCCCCGGCGCCTATTTCTCGGTCCCAGCGGACGGGCTCATCGCCGACGCCCTGGGACAAGTCACGGGCGAAGTCCTCTACGGGCGCTGCAATCAGCTCCTCGACCGGGATGGCGCGGTTTTCGCCGATATTGTGGAGATTCTTCCCCGGTCTAATGAATCCGAAAAATGGGTTGAGAACGTATCTCAATCGTAGATTCGTTATCCACCCCCGATATGACTCAGACTGAATGGGATGTAATTGTCGTTGGCGCCGGGCCTGCCGGAACCACCTCCGCTTCGCTGCTCGCTGAGCAGGGACACTCCGTGCTTATTCTTGAGAAAGAAAAGTTTCCTCGGTATCACATCGGGGAATCGATGATGCCGTTTTGTTGGTATACTTTGGATCGACTGGGTCTCGTCGACAGAATGGATGAAATCGGATTTCAGCAGAAATTCAGCGTTCAATTCGCCTCGACGGAGGGAAAAATGTCTCGTCCCTTCTATTTCTTTCAGCATTACGACCACCCTTCAGCGACGACTTGGCAGGTCGAAAGGGAAGAGTTTGACCAGATGATATTGGACAAGGCCATCGAGAACGGTGCCAGGTTTCGCGACGAGACCAAGGTCCTTGAGCCGATTCATGACGATGCCGGCGCAGTCGTTGGCGTGATAGCCGAGAATGGCGGGCAGCGTTTTGAGCTGGGAGCCAAGGTTGTCGTTGATGCCTCCGGTCGCGATTGTTTTTACGCGAGCAAGAGCCAGTGGAGAAAGCGCGACCCTAAACTGAACAAGATTGCAATCTGGACCTATTACGAGGGGGCGATACGAGATCCCGGTCTCGATGCGGGTTCCACCACGGTAGCCTACCTGCCCGACAAGGGGTGGTTCTGGTATATACCGATGCGCAATGATCTCGTCAGCGTCGGCGTGGTGGCTGAACGGGACTACCTTTTCCGTGATTCCCGGGAGCCGGCAGAGATCATGGATCGGGAGATCGAGGAAAACGTGTGGATAAAGGAACACCTTGCCACCGGAAAGTCGACCGGCGAATACTGGGTCACCGGGGAATATAGTTATCGCTCCGACTACTGCGCCACGGATGGTCTTGTGCTCATTGGTGATGCTTTTGCTTTCCTTGATCCGGTGTTTTCGTCCGGAGTTTTCCTGGCCCTTAAATCCGGGGAAATGGCCGCTGACGCCGTCAATGAAGCGCTCACGGGTGGCGATGTGACGGCTCAGAGCTTCCAGAAGTATGGGGAAGANGTTTGTCTCGCTATCGAGCGGATGCGGAANATCGTTTATGCATTCTACCGACCCGAGTTCAACTTCGGAAAGCTGGTGAAAATGAACCCCGAACTGCGTCCGACGCTGACCGATCTGCTGATCGGGGATATCTTCGTCGACAAGTTCGATGAGCTTTTTGACGCTGTCAGGGAAATCTGTGATTTGCCCGACGAGCTCGACTACGGTCACCGGGTGAAGTCCAACGAAGCCGTCAGCGTGGCGGGTTAAAAGACGCCCGATTTCCAGCCCGAAACGGTATTCTTCCTTGCGGAGGAAGCTCGTATTGCGTTGAGTGGAGGGGTTCTCATCAATGCAGCGGTCGTGGATATTTCTGGTTAGTTTGTGGCTGGCATTGACCGTTTCTGTCAGTGCACCTGCTCAGGACAGCCAGCGTCCGATCAAGATCATATTCGTCGCAGGCGGACCCGGGCACAGTGATGTCGATGTGAATTTGTCGATCCGCGACGGGATCAGCGAGCGTTTGTCGAGGCCGGTTGAATGGAAGGTAAAGACAGCTTCGTCAGGAAATAACTCCGGAATGAAGGAAGTCTTTCCCAACGCCGGTTGGGCGGACGGGTTCGATGTGGCGATTCATTGTCACGATTTCGCCGAAGTCACGGATGGCCCTTATCTCGAGAGAGTGTTGTATCCGCACACTCGCGGCAAGCCTGCGGTGCTGTTGGGGCGGTCGGCCGTTTCTTTCGGGGCGGTGGGTAGTGAGTGGGCGAAGCTGGCAGGGAGTTCCGGGGACTCGGAGTTGAATGTCTGGGCCAACGAGTTTGGGAGTGGCACCCGCGTCTATTGCAACGCGGTGGCATTTGAGGCCGCTGCGGAGGACTGGGCCGCCTATCTGGATGTGGTGACCAGGGGTGTGATTTGGGCGCTGGGCGAAAAGGGGGATGGACTTTTCAGGGACAGACAGGGGGGCGATGCTCCCGAGATTACTGAGGAGGTCCTTCCTCAAGTTACCAGAGTTGAGCTAGGGACCAACTTGTTGAAGGGCGCTGAGCTTTCAGCGTTCTCCCTTCCATCATTGCCGCAGGATGGAATGGGCAAGGTGATCGACGGGGATTTAAAGACTTCCTGGGAACTGGCCGGATCCGGTCCGGGAAGTCTGCTTCTGGAAATGGCTGAATCCCAATCACCGAAAGTCATCGCGGTATTCTGGAAGGATCAGGCTGATAGCTATCGATTGGAAGTCAACGCAGGAGGGTGGAGTCATCTTGAGGACCCTTTCGAAGATGAGGATGGGAAGGTGCGATTTTATCCTGTCCAGTCCGATGCGATCAGTGGCTTGAGGTTCTCTTTTTCCGGAAAGTCAGAGTGGCCTGGCCTGGTTGAAGTGGTGGGTTATTCGGATCCGAAGGAAATTCCGGATGGCGTCATTTCGACAGAAATAAGGGAGGAGCTGAAGGAGAAGGCCCCGGTCAGCGTGGAGAGCAATGAGGCGGAGGTGCCTAAAACCTGGAAGCTCGCCAGGGTAGATGGGAGCGAGGGATGGGAAATTCAGCAGATGATTCCCCGGGCTGAAGGAGGCGTCTGGTTGTTTGTGAGGGACTCACACGGCGATGGCACTGGAAGTGTCTACCTGGTGAACCGTGACGCAGGAGTGACCGAATTTCTGCATTCGACCAGCCCAAACGCCGGAATTACCTGGGATGGCGAGTGGCTCTATGTGAGTGGAATCGAGGTTCGGGGAAGGGATGAATCCGTCTATTCTGTGCTTGTTACGACGGCCTACCGCGACACGAATCGTGATGAAGTTGCCGACGAACGGTTCGAATTGGCTGAGGTGGATTTGCGAACGGCAGGAGTTGACGGAGCGACAGGAAGCCAATGCACGATTGCTGATATGGCGATGGGTCCCGGCGGGGAGTTCTATGCGATTCTGTCTTCTGAAACAGAAGAGGACCGGCTCATTCAATTCCATCGAAAGCGCGAGGCGGCGTTGTCCTTGTTTCGTTCCAATGACAAAATGTCATGGCTCTCGGTCACTCGTGAGGGCGACGTCCTGGTTCGTGTCCAGTCGAGCGAAGGCAGCAATAGCCGGGTTTATCGATCATATTTGATTCCAGATGTTTCCCTGGAAAATATCGCTCCCATTTCAATCGCGGATGAGGCGCTGATGGGGCGTCCCGGTGTGGGAGGTGAGGTGGACTTATCGGGATCTGGAGAGGAGCAGCGTATCTGGATTCGGGGACCCGGGCTTAGTGAAAAGGGAGTCGAAGTTGCCTCGCGAGCCCGGTTTTCGTCAGTGGTCATCGACGGCGAGAGCAAGTGCTGGCTGCTTGGCGAAGAAGCTGAATCAACCGCCCTCTACCTCGCCAGCCGCAGGGGCGGGGACGAAGCGCCCCTTTCGTGGGATGCGATGAACGATCGTGAGGTGGTTGAAGCATTTTCTCATGCCAATCCTATCGTCAGCTTTGAAGCCCCGATTGAGCTTTCGAGGCGAAAGCGAGCGTTTCGGAAATCGATTCTCTCGAGATACACCGAAGCGCAGGGAGACAAGGGTGTCGAAGTCGCCTGGGTAAGGCTCTCTGCCTTCGAAGGTGACAGGAAGGATGCCTCTTCGGTAGCAGTGGCGGCGACAAAGTCAGAGTTCCCTGAGGTCCGGGCTTTGGCATTCCATTTTCTGGGCGATGAGGCCTTCCAGCGGCTGCGTGAGACGATTGGACTGATCCAAAGTGAGACATCTGTGCGGGTATCGGCCGCCATTCTGGGAGCGGCTGCTCGTCAGAACCTGAAGGTTGACGGGCTTGATGAACTGGTGGCCAAGTTTGCCCGCAAATCGAAGCCTGAGCTGGTGGTGGCAGCGCGTTCGTTCCTGATCAATCGAGGCCAGGTTGTTGATGTGAACTGGGGGGCACTGAGGGAGAAAAACGATGAAATCGACCCCTTCACCGGTGAACCCGATCTCGGGGTCGAGAACCCGGATGATATCGTCGCTCTCATTGGGCAGGCTCTTGAAACTCGATCGTTCAAAGTGCGGAACACGATTATCTCTATGCTCGCCAATAAGTATCAGCGGCAGAATCTTGAATTGCAGGGGAAGATTAATAGTTATCTCAACGGGGCGCTCAGCAACATTCGGGTCGACCCCGGCTATCTCCTTCAGCTGATGCATCGTAACGGGATTCCGATAGAGAACCCGGAGACGCTGGTGACAGTTGCCAGGCGTGATCTCCCGGTTGAATCGAAGGCGATCGAGTTGCTCCAGGACATGAAACTTCCGGTCTCGGCCTATTCCTGGCTGGAAGATCTCATCAAAGACAATGCTCGAGATCAGGAACTGAGGCTCAGGGCCCTGTCCCTATTAGCTGCCAGCGGCGACGAAAGCGCGTTGCGGCGGATCCCGGGTATAGTTGATGAGTGGAGGCTCGAATCTGTTTCCAGGGAAGCCAGAGTGCAATTCTGGAAGAGCTGGGTCGAGAATCCCGCTCAATCCGGTCAGTCAGGCTGGTTGATTGGGGAATCGAAGTCCAGCAATGCGATGCGAAGGAAGTTGGCCTGGCGAGCCATGATCCACCAATATTCCCAAAATGGTGGACCTGGTGATATCGAAGACAGGTTTCGGGCGATGGCGACAGCCCCCGGTGAGCGGCTCGAAGAGCTCAAGGCTCTGGTGCTGGAAATGGAGGCACAGGGAGTCGCTAAATTGCTTAATACGGGCCCGGATCTATCTGGGTAGTTTTAGGTAAAAATCGGCCAATATATATTGTTGGTAAGCGAGTTATGCACTTTTAATCCAGTCCGTACAGTCTATTTTTTCGATACCCTGATCTGAGAGGGCATTCGAGCTCAGTTTCGCCTCGAGATCGGGGCGTATTTCCAAGAGCGGAAGAAGGACGAAGGCTCTCTCTTGAAGGCGCGGGTGGGGCAGGATGAGTCGGTCTGATTTTAGCTCAACTTCGTCGTAGTAAAGGAGATCCAGATCAACGGGGCGGGCCGCGTTTCGAGCGCGCTCATCTGGACGACCCAGTTCCCGTTCGATACCCTGGGTGAAATCGAGTAGTTCGACGGGTGAGAGATCCGTCTCGATTTCGATGACGCAGTTAAAAAAGTCCGGTGAATCGGGAGGGCAGTCCACAGGGACCGTTTCATAGAGCCCCGAAACGAGAAGGTGGGAGGTGCTTCGGGCGTCTCCGAGGCTGTGAATCGCTTCGGAGAGGTTTGAGACGCGATCACCCAGGTTAGAGCCTAAACTGATTCCAACCTGGGCCATGAGAGAGCAGATCAGGCCTGGCGCAGGCTGAGCACGTCCTCCATGTCGTAGAGGCCGTTCTCGAAACCCTTTTCGGCAAGCCATTTGGCGGCCCGGACGGAGCCTTTGGCGAAAGTAAGGCGACTGGAGGCCTTGTGAGTCAGTTCGACTCGTTCTCCATCGCCAGCGTAGACGACGGTGTGGTCTCCGACAACATCACCGCCGCGGAGGGCGTGAACCCCGATCTCAGTGTCTTTACGAGGGCCGACGTCTCCGAAACGACCGTGGGCGCAATCATCGTCGTAGGAGAGCTCGCGCACTTCGGTGAGGATTTCAGCGAGTCGACGAGCGGTTCCGCTGGGTGAATCAATCTTGTGGCGGTGGTGCATCTCAACCACCTCGAGATCGAAGTCTGGGCCGAGAATCTCCGTAGCTTTGCGAGTCAGCCAGAAAAGGGTGTTCACCCCGACAGAATAATTGGGCGCGTGGACAATGGGGATGCTTTCGGAGGCATCGCGGATCAGCTTGAGTTGATCGTCGTCGTGTCCGGTCGTGCCCATGACGAGAGCCTTGCCGGCTGCGACGCAGCATTCGATAAGCTCATTCGTGAAGGACGGGAGAGTGAAGTCGATCACGGTGTCAGATTTAGCGAGAGCCTCTTCGAGAGAGTCGCCAAGATCGATTCCGGCAGCAACGCGGGTATTCGGGTCGTCGCCGACACTGGCAGCCACGGCCTGGCCCATGCGTCCGCGGCATCCTGTCACAAGAACATTCAACATAACTTCAGATAGGTGGAGGGTGTGTGTGGGAGCCTTTTGCCCCCGGGAGGTGAAAATTTCTCGAGATTAGAGAAGGGAGAGGGCGGCAAGCGTGGAGCGGAGTTCCTCGACTTTTTCGTCGCTCATTTGAACCATGGGCAGGCGAAGCTTGGGCGAGCATTCGCCGGTCAGTCCAAGTGCTGCCTTGATCGGTACGGGATTCGTGTCGAGCTTGAGGAACGCTTCAAAGAGTTCGTTGTAGCGGGCGTGGATAGCTTCGGCATCGCCGACTCTCTTTTCCAGCATGGCTTTGCAGAGATCTGCCATCGCTGAGGGGATCAGGTTGGATGCCACGGATACCACGCCGACTGCGCCAGCCTTCATGAAATCGACGGTCAGAGCGTCGTCACCGCTGAGAATATTGAATTCTTCAGGGAGAGCGGCCCGAAGCTGTCGGACGCGTTCTGTGACGCCTCCAGCCTCTTTGATGGCTTTGATGTTCGGGCAGGCTTCAGCGAGACGGACTGCGGTGTCGATTTCGATCGAGATGTGGCAGCGGCCGGGAATGGAGTAGAGCATCAAGGGAAGCTCAGTGGACTGGGCGATCGCCTTGTAGTGCTGAAAGAGACCTTCCTGCGAAGGCTTGTTGTAGTAGGGCGTGACGAGCAGGGCGGCGTCCGCGCCGGCCAGTTCGGCCGACTGGGTCATTTCCACAGCTTCGCGGGTCGAGTTAGAACCGGTGCCTGCGATGACGAGGCCGCGCTTGTTGGCCTGCTTCACCGCGATTTCGATGACGCGGTGGTGTTCCTCTACGGAAAGAGTAGCGGACTCGCCGGTCGTGCCCACAGGGACAATACCGCTGATTCCGTTATCGAACTGTTTGTCGATCAGATTGCGGAAGGCGTCAGTATCAATGATCCCGTGATCGGCGAACGGGGTGACGAGTGCGGTGTGGGCTCCTGAGAACATGGAACGGAGAGGTTAGATCAAATAGTTTCCAAAATGCCTTCAAACGTAAAGTCGGCGGGACCTAACAAGGTCACGTTTTCGTAGGCCTCATCGCCAACGTGGTCAAATCCTACTTCGAGAGTATCGCCGCCGGCAACTTTCACCCGAATCGGTGAGGGCACATCTGAGATTTCATGGTGAATGATCGAGCAGGCGACCATCCCGGTGCCGCAGGCAAGGGTTTCGTCTTCGACTCCGCGTTCATAGGTGCGGATCCGGATCGACCCGGGCTCAGTAACTTCGACGAAATTCACGTTGGTTCCGGCGGGAGCGAAGTGCTCGTGAAAGCGGGTGGCCGCTCCCATTGTCTTGATATCGACGGCGTCGAGGCCGTCGACGAAGATAACAGCGTGAGGGACGCCGGTGTTCACCGAATGGACGGTGGTTTCCTGGCCGTTGATTTCGAGGGTTCCGTTCAGTGCGAAATCAAAGGGCTTGCTGAGCTCGATTCGGACCTCATCGTCGATGAATTCGCCTTTGATGACTCCGGCGATGGTTTCAAAGGTAGTTTCAGTCAGAGAATTGCCTTCCAACTGGTTCACGAAACGAGCGAAGCAACGGGCTCCGTTGCCGCACATTTCGGCTTCGCCTCCGTCCGCATTGTAGTAGCGCATGCGGAAGTCGGCACCGTTCTGGGCAGGCTCGACGGCAAGGAAGCCATCAGCACCGACGCCACGCTGACGCTGGCAGATGCGTTCGATCTGTTCCTTGTTGAGAGACAGGGAGTTATCACGATTGTCGATCACGACAAAATCGTTACCCGCACCGTTCATTTTGGTGAATTTGAGCATCGGATTCGGTAAGGCCGGGGCCCTTGAATGAGGTTAGACCGACTTGGCACCGTCGACAAGCGGTTTGACGAAGGCTTCGACCTTCGCTGCGACGTCGTCGGAGTCGCCGTTTGCCTCGATCTGGCGGACAATGGCGCTGCCGACTACGACACCCTCAGCAGAGCGTGCGACTTCGGCAGATTGCTCGGGCGTGGAGATGCCGAAACCGACGACGACAGGCACGGAAGCGTGCTCTTGAATTGCTGCCACATTCTCGGCAATACCTTCGGCCAGGCTTTGCTGGGCACCTGTGACGCCCTCGCGAGAGACATAGTAAATGAAGCCTTCACTGCTGCCGGCAAGTTTCGGGATGCGGTCGGCTGGCGTCGTGGGAGCGATCAGTCGGATATGCTTCAGCGAATCGAGTTCCCGGAGCTCTTCATTGCGGGAAGCCTCGTCCGGCGGAAGGTCGAGCAGGAGGACCCCGTCGGCACCCGCCTCGGCCGCGTCGTGGTGAAATGCTTCGAAGCCGTAGGTGTAGACCGGGTTGAGGTAGGTGAAGAGGACGATGGGAACTTCTGAGCTTTCCCGAAAACGGCGAATCAGATCGAGAACACCCCGGGTAGTACCGCCAGCCTCAAGGGCACGGTGGGCCGCCATCTGGTTGACGATCCCGTCGGCCATCGGGTCAGAGAAAGGAATCCCAAGCTCGATGATATCAGCACCGGCTCGCTCCAGTCCGTGCATGATCTCAAGAGAGCGATCCATATTCGGATCGCCAGCGCAGATGTAGGCAACAAAGGCAGCTTTCCCTTCTTCTTTGAGGGCTGCAAAACGTTGGTCGATGCGATTTTCCTGACTCATGAAACGGCGGCATTATCGCTGCATTCAGCAAAGGCGAAACCGGAAATCATAGCAATTTCTCAGCGAGAGAGCGGTTGAGACGGTCGAAGCGTGGCTCTACCGGATTTACTCGCCGGCAAGAGCCTTGGTGACCGCTTCTTCGAGGGCTTCGCCGCGGAGGTTGGAAGCCACCACCTTACCGTCTTTGCCGATGAGGAAAGTGGCGGGGATGCTGCCAATTCCGAAGCGCTGAGCAATTTCGTTGGCCCAGCCTTTGCCGTCAAAATACTGAGGCCAGGGCATTTCGTTGCTCTCGATGAACTGCTCGAGGGCGGCTTTGTCTTCGTCGAGCGAAATACCGATGACATCAAAACCGGCTTCTTTGTGCTCGTTGTAAGTCTCGATGACGTTGGGCATCTCGGCGATGCACGGTCCACACCAGGTCGCCCAGAAGTCGATCAGGATGACCTTGTCCTTCATCGTAGCCAGGTCGACTTCGTTTCCTTCCAGATCGGTGAAAGCAAACTCCATCGTGTCGCCAACCCCGGGAAGGTAAAGGTCTGAGGCCAGTTGATCGATGAACTGATTCAGCTGAGGTGACTGGGGATTCGCTGCGAAATCACTTTTGATCTTGGTAACAAAGGCTTTTGCCTTGTCGCGCTGATTGGAAACAATAGATGACTCGATGAACGGACGAACGATCTGCGCCACAATCAACTGCAGGTTGGCGTCGGGCCCTTTGTCCTGAAGCTCGTAGCGCTGTGTCAGGAGGTCGGGAACAGGAGTGAATTCACCCATCGACATGTTGGCATCGACGAGAATGTTCAGTGCCATATCGCGATCTTCTGCCTCTGGATTTGCCTCGAGGTAGGCAGTCAGGGCTGCGATTTTTTCCAAATCATGCTTTTTGGCAATTTCGACAGCGGATTCAGAAAGGGCAGTCGAGGGGAGCAGGCCAATGGCTAGGAGCGTAAGGGTAGCAGGGAAGGGGAATTTCATGGGGATTGTAGGTGAATTGATCTTCTGCACTATTGACGTGTGATGCCCGCTTGTCTTGCACGAAAACCTTTGAATTGATTGCGCCGGATCGTGGCGACTAAGGCTCCGTCACGGCAGGGCGGCCGTAAGGAGTATCCTCAATGGGAATGAGGGCATTGGTCAGTTCGCCCGTATCCGGGTTGGCCGATGCGATGTTTCCGTTAGAAGCCGTGGCCTGGATGGAGGGGACTTCGAGCTCTGCAAGAACGTCGTTTACTGAGACCGTGTAGGTGCCCGGAGTGAGTCCGAGAAGGTCCAGTTGAATCCGGGTCTGATACTGGGGCGACAGGGTGAGGTCCGGGAGGAGGGCGGCGCCGCGCGGAGTCTGCTCCATGACGGCGACGTAGATGACATTCCCTTCACGGGTCTGTTCCGCGTCGACCAGTTGTGCGGCGCTGCTTGTCAGTCTCCCGCTGACGATGGCCGTAGCCTCGGGTCGACCATGAAAATCACTGAGTTTGATCTCAACGGTTTCAACATCCGCCTTTTGCGGAGGCGGAGCATAGGGCTTCACCTGGCAGCCGGCTGCCAGGACTGCGGAGGCAAACAGAATGGGGGAAAGCACCTTCACCACTGCTTATTAAACATAAATTAACGATAAATAAAATTGAAACTTATGGGAATTCTTGTTTCATCGGGATAGGGCGTGGAAACGGATGGTTTCGAGAATTGATTTCCTTCGCTGATCCCCCTAGCTTGAATTTAAAGGGAGCATTTGAGGGCAGAACGCCTGCAGCTTCCTCAGTGACGACATGGAATTTGACTGGATTGACTGCCACTTCGACCTCAAAAAGATACCGCCGAGAGAGGTGGAAGAGGCATTCGAAGATCCTTTTTCCATCCGGTTACTGCCGGAAACCGATTCCAGCGACGGAGAGGCCCGCTACTTTGCTCTCGGGAAGACGCTGGCTAACCGCTATCTCTTTTCCGCATTCTGGACCGACGGTAAAAACTACCGCGTCATTTTCTGCCGGGACATGACCGATGACGAGTCGTCCTTTTATGAACGCAAGAATGCCGAGTGGCTTTAATCCTGACAAGACCCGAACCCTTTCTGAAAAGTGAAGACAATCCAGAGTTGGAGTGAAATCCCTGAATTTGAAGACGAAGCCGCCGAAGCGGCCTTCTGGGCCAAGCATTCGCTCGATGCCAGGCTCATGAATGCGTCGCTGCATCGTCAGAATGTCAGGGAATCGACCACGATCACCTTGCGCTTTGATCCGCAGATGTTGAGCCGCATCAAGCGATTGGCCCGCCGGCGCTACCTGAACTATCAGAGCATGATCAAGCAGTGGCTCAGTGAGCGTCTCGAAGACGAGATTTCCCGCCAGGACGACTAGATTTCGGGGGCAACTGCAGAAAGAAGATGACGCTGGAGGAAGCGCGTGAAGAAGTGTCCCGGCTCTCTCAGGAGCTGGAACGTCACAACCGCCTGTATTACGTCGATGGGAATCCCGACATCTCGGATCGCGACTACGACGAGATGTTCCGCAATCTCGAACTCCTTGAGGCGCGGTTTCCCGAACTGGCTTCGCCAAACTCTCCAACCAGGCGGGTTGGTGGCGAACCGATCGACGGTTTCGAACAGCGGGAGCATTTCCTGCAGATGCTCAGTATCGATGATGTCTTTTCCGAAGAGGAGTTGACTGATTTTTACAAGCGCCTTCAGCGCTTGCTCGGAATTGATCAGATCGAGGTTGTTATCGAGCCCAAGATTGATGGGGTTGCGGTGGCCATGCATTACGAACGGGGAGAACTGGCTTTTGCCGTGACTCGTGGGGACGGAACGGTCGGTGATGACATCACTGAAAATGTCAGAACCATCGGCAATGTGCCCCTCCGACTGCCTGATGGTGCCCCGGACTGGCTCGAAGTCCGTGGAGAGATCTTCATGCCGAACGCCCGTTTCGCAGCCCTGAACGAGTCCCGTGATGAGGCAGGCCTGCCAACTTTTAAGAATCCGAGGAACGCGACGGCGGGCACGCTGAAGCTGCTGGATTCCCGTGAAGTGGCCAAACGTCCCCTCGAATTCATTGCCCACGGAATGGGCAGGCTGGACGGACTGGAGATTACCTCGATAGCCGAGTTCCACGAGTTGCTCGGGACTCTTGGGATTCCAATGAACTCTCCGATCTGGACCCGGGACTCACTCGAAGGGGTGTTGGATGTTGTCCGGGAGCTCGATGTGAAGCGCCACGATCTGCCCTACGAGACCGATGGTGCGGTGGTGAAGGTCGTGAGTCTGGCACAGCAGTCAGAACTCGGACAAACCTCCAGAGCTCCGCGCTGGGCGGCTGCGTTCAAGTACCCGCCCGAGCAGAAAGAGACCATCATTCGCGAAATCACCATTCAGGTGGGGCGGACGGGAACCCTGACCCCTGTCGCCGAACTGGACCCGGTGCTGGTCTCCGGAACGACGGTCAGTCGGGCTACTCTACACAACCAGGACGAAATTGATCGAAAAGATGTCAGGATCGGAGATTCGGTCTTAATTGAGAAAGCCGGTGAAATCATTCCTGCGGTTGTGAAGGTGCTGCCTGAAAAGCGTCCGGCCGACTCTGAGAAATACGACATCTTTCGCGCCGTCGGTGGAAAATGCCCCAGTTGTGAGAGCGAGATCATTCGCCCTGATGGATTTGTGGCGTGGAAATGCCTCAATCCCGCTTGCCCCGCCAAGTCCGCAAACCGCATCAAGCAGTTTGTGAGCCGCAAAGCTTTGGACGTTGAAGGCGTTGGTAACATCGTTGCTGAGAAACTTGTAGAGCGTGCAGTGATTGGCGAGGCGCTGGATTTGTTCTCCGTGCCTTTCGAGACTCTTGCTACGCTGAATATCGGAACCGAGGAAGACTCTCGCGTTCTTGGCGCCAAAAAGGCGGAGAGTATTATTGCCACCCTTGAGCGAGCCAAATCGGCTCCCCTGCATCGCTGGATCTACGCTTTGGGTATTCCCCAGGTAGGAGAATCAGCAGCGAGAGAACTTTCCCGCCTGCACGAGAGCTTTTCCCTGCTGAACGGCTCGGCGCTTCTCCTCGAGCTCCAGACGCTGAAGACAGGAGACAGGAAGGAGGACAACGAACTTCTCGCTCCGTACGGGATTGCCGGGGAAGTGGGACCCACAGTGGCTCGTAACGTTTGTGCCTTCTTTGATTCGTCAGAGGGCGAGAGGGTCCTTGCCGGGCTCGAAGAGATCGGGATCGATCCAAAGTCTGAGAATTTCGCTCCAAAGCCTTCCGAAGCGGATAGTGACGGTTCCAACCCTGTTGCCGGGAAGACCTTTGTCATTACAGGAACTCTATCGGCCCCCCGTGGCCAGATTAAGGAGGCCATTCAGAATCACGGTGGAAAAGTCGCCGGTTCGGTCAGCAAGAATACGGATTATCTGCTGGCCGGGGAAGGGGGCGGCTCCAAGCGCGATAAGGCGGAAAGCCTTGGGGTGGAGATCATCAGTGAAGATGATCTTACCAGCATGGTGGCTCAGATTGAGTCAGCGTCGTCGTAGAAGGCGTGACAGCCAGGAGCGCTTTTCGTTTCGAGAGCTCATTTCTCTCTGCTGGTTGAGAAGGAAAAGCGTGTGGTCATCAGTCAACGTCGCGTCAAACTGGTGGCCGCGTTTCCTGCCTTCGCTGATCAGGCCGGGGCGAAATTTCTTCTCCCGGATAAGGGCTTTGTGCTCTGAGAACATGCTGACTGGGGGGCGGAATCGAGAAGGAACTACTCCACCCTGAGCGAGATTGCGCGAAATGCAAGAAACACCCGCCGATCTGGTTGCGCGCGATCACGACGTGAACCGGAAGAATGACTCGGCATTTCGGGTCGTGGTGGCAGCAATCTCTTCTCTGCTGACTCCGAAAACGTCCGCGAGCGTCGAGGCCGTATGAGAGACCATAGCGGGTTCGCAGCGCTTTCCGCGAAACGGAACCGGCGCGAGGTAGGGGCAGTCTGTTTCGACCATGATGCGGTCAGCAGGGACAATGGCTGCGACTTCCCGAATTTCAGGAGCGTTGGGGAAGGTGAGTATTCCGGTGAAAGAGATCAAATGGCCCATTTCAAGCGCTGCTTCGGCCTCTGGGATGGTTCCGGTGAAACAGTGAAGGACGGCGCGAACTTGAGGAAACTGTCTCAGAACAGCGGTGACGTCCTCTGCGCTGTTCCTCTGGTGGATCACAACAGGCAAATCAGAATCGATCGCAAGCTGTAGCTGAATTTCGAAGATTTCCAATTGCCTGGCCCGCCAAGAGTCCTCGGTAAATCCTTCGGGAGGAGAATGAAAGTAATCGAGCCCAATTTCGCCGATCGCTGCCTGTTCCGGTTTCTGAGCGAGTTCCCGGAGTTCAGATTCCCAGCTTTCATCAACTTCGTCGACGTAGAGGGGGTGAACTCCCGCCGTTGGTGCCACGATATCCGGGAATTGGCGGGCGAGATCGAGGTTCTCGTAGGAATCCTCGATATCGCAGGCGATCGATACGATTTTCTCCACGCCGGCCTCATTGGCGGCTGCAATCAGGGATGCCTCTTCGTCCTCGAATTTCGATGAGGCGAGATGGGCATGAGTGTCAATCAGTCCAGATGGATTTTTTCCTTCCATTTCAGTTTCAGGGCCCTACGATCCACACATCCTCAGAAAGATCGAAAAAATTCTGAAAAAAACCTTTTTCAATGCAGTTAACCTGTGTTAATCGAATAGCTTTTATCGGGGCGTTTTTTACCCTCCCGATCTCCGATTAGATGATGAGAATCCAACGTTTTGTATCCGGCCTGGCAGGGCTTGCTGTTACCGCTTTTGCAAGCTCAGCCATTGCCCAGCATACTGTAACCGACCAATACGGGACTGAGATTCTCGTCGATGTGTTGCCTCCTCAAGTACAATCAAGGGTTCAGCAGACTCAGTCAGTCCTCGATTCCGGTGGTGGTGAAGGCCCCATCGAGGTGGATGAATTGGGTCGTTTTGATCTCGGAAATGCCGGCGGCAAAGGTTCTTCTTTCGGGGCGAGCCAGGATGAATATCTGGTAAACCAGCTTCTGGGTGTGGTTCTTCTGCCGAGCCCGGGTGAAGTTCGCCTCGACGGATGGCCCGGAGTTGAGGGAATCTGGCATGACTTTGAAGATTTCCCTCAGCCTGTCGGCCACGCGCTTCAGAATTACATCGGAAAACCGGTCTCCCTTTCTTCTCTCGACCGCATGGTCAAGGACGTGATCGTCGCTTACCGCAAGGGCGATCGCCCTGTTGTCGATGTGCTTCTCCCTGAACAGGATATCACCTCAGGTGTTGTCCAGTTGGTGGTAATCGAGTCTCAGCTGGCCCGCATCCGAGTGGAGGGGGCAGACGCTGATACCGAGGAGTTCATTCGCAGCCAGATGAGAATTCAAGAAGGCGAGGTGATTCGCGCTTCTGAGGTGCTGCAGGACCTCTCCTGGGTTAACCGTTCGCCTTACCGCAAGGTGGATATGGTGTATGCTCCCGGCATTGAGTTTGGGACCACTGATGTGATTCTGAAGAGCTACGATTCCAAGGGGGATTGGTTGTATGTGGGATATGAGGATTCCGGTACCGAGTTCCTGGGCCGTGAAAGATTTGTGGCTGGATTTAATTTTGGTGAGTTGTTAGGACCTCGTAATTCTCTCAGTTACCAATTCACGTCGGACTTTGATTTCGAGCACGTGCGGGCAAACTCTCTTGTCTACACGCACGCGCTCCCATGGAGGCACTGGGTGACCTTTTTCGGTTCTTTTGTTGAGATTGATTCCGATCCAATCCGAATCGGAACAGCAACGCTCGATTCGGGTGGCGATAATGTGCAGCTTAGTGCCCGCTATGACATTCCGCTTCAGGGCAAAGCGAATCGCGAGCGCGAAATGGTCTTCGGATTCGACTACAAGTCTAACGGCAGTAATTTGGAATTCTTCGATCCCGCTAATGCCGGACTACTCCAACTCTTTGGTGCCACCGCTGAGATCTTCCAGTTCAGCCTTGCCTACAACGAGAAGATCCAACACAAGCGGGCCGTGACTGAGTTTGACATCCGAGGTGTCTATTCACCCGGTGGATTCAGTGCTCACAACAGTGACCGTGTTTTTAACCTGGCCCGATTCCCTTCATCTGCCGAGTATTTCTACGCCGTGGGTGGAGTTGAGCACCGTCATCGCCTTGGTGACCGTGGCTGGTCTGTCCGTGGAAAGATCCAGGGTCAGGTTTCGAATGAGAACCTGCAACCTTCCGAGCAGGTCGGGGCCGGAGGTTACTCCACGGTTCGCGGCTATGATGAGAGCATTATTCGAGGCGATCACGGATTCTGGGGAACTGTTGAGCTCTACGCTCCGCCGATGTCCCTTGGACGGGTCTTCGACTGGGAGAACGAGACTGATACACTTCAGCTCCTTGGGTTTTTCGATACCGCTCATCTCGGCAATGAGATCCTCCTGCCCGGGGAGGCAGACAGCTTTGATATTGGTTCTGTAGGTGTTGGTATGCGCTGGGACTATAGCGACTGGTTCCGCCTGCGTGTCGACTACGGTCTGCCGGTTTTCACCGAGAACGTAACCACGGATGAGTCCGGACGCTTCCACATCGGTGCGACCGCGACCTTCTAAGCGGGGTATCTCACAAACATCCTTTCCGAAAGGCGTTGCTTCACAGCAACGCCTTTTTTGTTTCTTAGAGGCCGTTGCTTTCCGGCTCATGGCATGATGCTGTTTCTTCTAAATACAGCTTGAATGGGAAAGTCCGAAACGGTATCAATCTCGCGACCATTATTTGGTTTCTAATACGTAAAATCTATGGGAAGACCTGTTACATTGTTCACCGGCCAGTGGGCCGACCTTGATTGCGAGACAGCAATCGTTAAAGCCAAGGAAATGGGCTACGACGGAGTGGAACTTGCCTGCTGGGGCGATCACTTCGAAGTCGACAAAGCTGACGCCGATTACTGCAAGGCGAAACGCGAGTTACTGGATAAGCATGACATGAAATGCTTCGCTATTTCCAGTCACCTTGTCGGACAGGCAGTATGCGACCGAATCGATGAGCGTCACCAGCAGATCATACCTGACTACGTTTGGGGTGACGGGGACCCGGAAGGCGTTCGTCAGCGTGCTGCTGAGGAACTGAAGAAGACAGCCGTCGCCGCCAAGGAGTTCGGTGTCGGGGTGGTGAATGGGTTTACCGGATCTTCGATTTGGCATCTTCTCTATTCGTTCCCCCCTGTTTTGCCCGGGCAAATCGATGCAGGCTTCAAGGATTTTGCTGACCGCTTCGGTCCGATCATGGATGTTTTTCAGGAGAATGGTATCAAGTTTGGTCTTGAGGTTCACCCGACCGAGATTGCTTTCGACATAGCCTCTGCCGAGCGTGCTCTTGAGGTGATCGACTATCATCCGGCGTTCGGATTCAACTATGATCCGAGCCACTTTGGTTACCAGGGGGTAGACTACATTGAGTTTATCTACCGCTTCTCTGACCGCATCAATCACGTACACATGAAGGATGTTTACTGGTCTGATCAACCCTGCGAGGCAGGCGTCTTCGGTGGACACGTTGATTTTCACAACAGGAAGCGTTTCTGGGACTTCAAGTCTGTTGGCCGTGGATCTATCAACTTCGAGAAAATCATTCGTGCTTTGAATGATATCGAGTATGCCGGCCCTCTTTCGGTTGAATGGGAAGACGGTGGCATGGATCGTGAGGCCGGTGCCGCTGAATCCGCCGAGTTCGTCAAGAAGGCAGACTTCCCGCCGTCAAAGATCATCTTTGACGCCCAGTTTGACCGCTGATTCCTTGAATCAGACTGAGATTTACGAAAAGCCACGTCGCTTCAAGCGGCGTGGCTTTTTTTGGCTACCTGAGAAGAGTCCAATCGGGGAAAGGGAGCGGGGGACTGGCGGGAGAATCTCCGGGTTGTAAGGCGGGCATGCCTTAGTTATTCTCAGCACTCAGGCCACCAGGTTGGAAATCAACTGGGAGTCTCACCTTCGGGAACGCTTTGAGGGTCAGGCTGAGGAGGACACCATATTCGTTGTCTCCGAGACGGTTGTCCCTGATGATACCTCCAAGTGTAGCGGTGCAGCTCGCCATGTCACGGTGGATACTGTATTGCTGGTATTCGAGCGTGCTGTCGTCAGCCTCAAAACGGTGATTGGTGCTGAATCCCCAGTTGTCGCTGAGACGGGTATAGGTCTCTACCGTATAAAGGCTCGAATCTCGGAAGAAGGGGTGATCATTGATGAAGTAGTGACCAAACTGGACTCTGAACCAGTCCGACGGCATGAACCCGATGTAAGACTGAACTTCGGAGAAGCTCTGAGGATTGCTGGTCAAAGGCACCTGGGCTGTTGTGGTGGCGTAGAGCCATGGTAGAGGATACCAGCGGATATCAGTGAAGAAGTTCGAGACATCCCTGTTGAATTCAGGGTCGTCAGCATAGAAATCCATGTAGTTGTCCAGTGTTAACCAGCGGTAGGTTGAGCCGTTTCGGCGTGTGTACCACTGTTGGGAAAGTCCGGTGCGGAAAATCTGCCAGTCGCGCAGATCGTCCACCGCTGTGTAGAGAGGCAGGTCGATCGGGCGAAGCCGTGTCGAGGGCGTGAGACGGTCGATCGGGACGAAACGGCCGTTGATTTCGTCGGTGGTCACGAAAGAGTAGTTCAGGTAGGGGCGCACCACATGAAGGATCCCGTCTAAGCCAAGAGCGCGGTTGTAGACGTTGTGAGAGCGCTTCGAGAGCTTGAATGAAAGGTCTACGCCGGCATGCAGTGTGGTGCTGTCAAACGAGCTGAGCCCCGGCATATCGAAATCGGAATAATTGGCGTAACCGCCACCGGCACGGGGAACCACATCGAGGGCGCCAACCTTGGTCGGGAAAATAAATTCGTGATAAGTCTGGAATCGATTGTAGCCCGAAGGATCAGTCATTCCGGCGAGAATAGAATCATCATCAAGCTCTTCATCGAGGATTCCATAGGTCGTGAAACCGTTGTAGTAGAAACCTGTGTCACCCAGGGGCGTGCGGATGAAGTCGACCGCGAGTTCAGGTGTGCGGGTGTCGGTTTGAAAGAACTCGTTAAACTGGAAGCGACTCGTGAGTGAGATCTCACCCTGGTCGAAGAGCTTGTTGAGGTTGATCAGGTTGTCCGGCTTGGGATCAATGCGGAATTCGCTTGGGAAGAAATCTTCGTAGAAGAACTGATCGCTCAGCTTGTTGAGGTCAAAGTCGACGTAGAAGGTCTCGTCCTTCGCTCCGGGAAGGTAGACTCGGTGCTGCAGGTTGATTCGATAGCGGTTTGGGTCCACCGGTATCGTCCTGGTGGGGCCGATAAACGGGACCTCCGGGCTGGTGTCGTTTGCGTAGTAAAGGTTCAGTCGCCCGATCTGTGGATTACTTTTGAACTTACGGTCCTTGATTTCGACTCCGCCGGCAAGACCTCGTTCCGAACGGATGTCGAAATGAGCCTTGGCCAGGTAGTCGTCCCCGAGTTTGAAACCGTACTGGTTAAGCAGGAAGCCGCCCCACGGTGAGTTCCAACCGGGGGTGAAGTAGTATCCTAACTCTTCATCGAGTGGCTGGACGAAGTAGGGAAACCACATCACCGGGACTTTGCCGATATGTACTTTTGCCCCGTGCAGAATGATCTTGTCGTCTGGATAGATTTCCAGTTTCTTGACCTTTACCCGGAAATTGGGATTGGCGGAGTCGTGAGTCGTGAACGTCGAATTGAGGAGGGTGACTGGACCCTCAGTCTGCTCATCCGGGCGAAGAATATTGTCCGAGGTGTAGAAGAGAGGCTCAAGTGAACTCTTGAATTGACTGGTGGTCATCTCACCGGTGTGGATGTCGTAAATGATCTCTTCAGCATCAACCGTTTCCGATCCCGTAAAGACCCGGACATTATCGCGGGCGTAAATCTTGCCGGTGTGACGGTGAAACTCGACTTGTTCGGCGAGAATAGTGATCTCGCCGTAGGTGACTTCGACGTTGCCCCAGGCTTTGGCAACATCCATCCCCTGATCGTATTCCGAGAAGTCGCTGTCGATATCGAGGTTCTGTATCGTTTGTGCCTGAGAATCAGCGACTAGCAAGGCAGAGGCAGCCACGGAAAAAGCCCCGACTAGGGCTGCTCGGTGCATCCATCGGAAAAGCGAAACAAAGGGGCTGTCGGACGTGAAAATCAAAGCGGCCGTTAGAAAAGGATAAATATGGCGGCACTTCGCCAATTTACCAAATCTGATTTACTCCCAAATGGCCAAAAAACCACCGAAAACTCGGGTTTTCGGACCCAGATGCTTAATTTTGGTTAACAAAATCAGCGGGTTCATTGAGAGCGGATCAGAACCCCTTTTTTCGACTTTTCGCGGAAAAAGTCATAAAAATTAGCGACTTCTTCCAGAAGTTCCTCAGATTCAGTGCCTTCAAGGATTTCTTCGAGAGTTTCGGAACCCCGGTAAATCCGGCGGTAGCCTTCTTTGATGCCCTTTCGAGCTTCAATGCTGAGCCCGGCTCGCTTGAGCCCGACGGCGTTGATGCCGGCGACTGAATTTACCCCCGCGATAATGACATAATGGGGGATGTCGAGGGAAACTCCGGCCATGCCCTGGGCCATGACGTAGTTTCCAACCCGAACAAACTGGTGAAAAACGGCGGCTCCACCGAAGAAACAATAGTCTCCAACAATAACGTGGCCTCCAAGTAACACGTTGTTCGCAAACGTGTTATCATTTCCGATGACGCAGTCGTGGCCGACATGGGCTCCGTTCATGAGAAAGTTGTCATTTCCGATGACGGTGTTCTCTCCGGGCTCGATACTACGATGGAGAGTGACATACTCACGAATGAGGTTGTTGTTTCCAAGAGCGACACCGCTGGAAATCGATTCGTCGAAACCCTTGTAGTGAGGATCGGCGCTGACCAATGCGCCCGAGCCGATGCGACAATTGTTTCCGATTCGGGAACCGTTCAGGACCTGCGCCGACGCATCAATGCGACAATCATCACCGATAACGACGTCGTCTTCGATGATAGCGAAAGGGCCTACAGTGATGTTCGCGCCGATTTTGGCGTTTTCTGAGACAATTGCGGAAGGATGGATCGACATGGAAAAATTGGGCTAGAGCAATCCGGCTTCACGAAAGCTGAAGTAGGATTGGCCTGAGGAATTGGCAGAAGAACCGATAACGATGTGATCGGTAAATTCAAGGCCTACTGCATCACAAGCTGTCTTCATTCGCTTGGTGACATGATGATCAGCACGACTTGGAGTGGGATCCCCGGAGGGATGATTGTGCACCAGGATCATGGAATGGGCCGCATGGCCGATGGCCTTTCGCAGGATCTCGGACGGGTTGGCGAATGATTCGTTGCTGGTCCCGACGAAGACTTCAGCAATCTGAATCAGTCTTTTCTTATGATTCAGCAGAATCGCCCGCACCGATTCCTGGGAGAGGCGCTGCATTTCGTTACCAACGAGCTCATAGACGTCTTCAGGACAGGTGATGGGTTCTTCGTTGAAGGTTTCGCGTGCGAGGCGTTGCCCGAATTCAAAAATCCCGGCCAATTGGGCGGCTTTTGCCGGGCCGATTCCTCCGACCTTGGTCAGCTCCTCGACTGAAGCCCGTGAGAGGTTCTTGAGCGATCCGAAATGCTTTAGCATCTCCCGTCCAAGCTCGATCGCGCTGAATCCTTTTCGTCCAGTCCCGAGAAAGACTGCGAGGATTTCAGCATCACTCAAAGACGCAGCTCCTTTTTGAACCAGCTTTTCCCGAGGGCGTTCATCTTCCGGCAGATCTTTGATGAGCATGCTGCTAATTCGATAGCGGATTCCGCGGAGCGAGTAAAGCAGGCGCTTTTCACCGTTGCGGCCGGCAGGGAACGCTGACACATTCCGACACGACTGCTTCGGCTCTATGACTGACTCAACTATCGCTGCAATTGCCTCGCCACCAGGAATGGGCGCGGTCTCGCTGATACGCATCAGCGGGCCCGAGGCATGCACGGTGGTGGAGAAAGTCTTCCGGGGGCGTTCCCGGGAGAACTGGATTCCAAGGACGCAGCACTTTGGAGAGGTGGTTGATGCCGATGGCGGAAAGGTCGACGAGGTCTTATTGACGTGGTTTCCGGGACCTCGCAGCTTCACCGGCGAGGATGTGATCGAGTTAGGATGCCATGGTGGCGTCATTGTAACGCGTCAGGTGCTGGAGGCGATCCTGAGCGCCGGTGCGGAGCCGGCCGAGCCCGGAGAATTTTCCCGCCGCGCCTTTTTTAACGGGCGCATCGATTTGACCCAGGCCGAAGCGATCATGGATTTGATCTCGGCGAAGACAGAGCTGGCGGCACGGGCGGCGCAAGGCCAGTTGGAAGGCACCTTAGGGCGTGAGATTGAGGGGGTTCGCGAGGATCTGATTTCCGTAACCGCTCACCTCGAAGCTTATATCGATTTTCCCGAGGAGGACATCACTCCTGATTCAGCTTCTCAGTTGTTCGAGCGGATCGATGAAATCCAGGGCAAGATCGCCGGCTTGTTGTCTACCGCCGATCAGGGCAAAATTCTGAGAGAAGGGCTAAAGACAGTCATTGCCGGGGCGCCCAATGCGGGTAAGTCGAGCTTGTTGAACCTGCTCCTTGGTTTTGAACGTGCCATTGTCAACGATCAGGCAGGGACGACGAGAGATACCATTGAAGAAGTGATCAACCTGAGCGGCATCCCTATTCGACTTATTGATACAGCAGGTATTCGCGAAGGAGAGGGCGATATCGAAAGAGAAGGAATCAGGAGAAGCCGGCACGAACTGGAGCTGGCTGAATTGGTTCTGCTGGTGATCGACAGTCACGACTCAGCTGAGAAACTGAAAGGGATCGAGTTTGATGAGTCTACCCGGGTGATTCGTATTCTCAACAAGTCCGATCTCTCCCAACATCCCGATTGGGACGGAACGGAGGGTATTGAGGTCTCCTGCCTTGATCCTTCCGCCGGCGACGAGCTGCGTGAATTGCTTTACCGGGAGATTGCCTCGGACCGGGCTATTGGAACGACGAGTTTGACCGCGATCAACTCGCGTCACCAACATTGCCTGAGGAAGGCGGGCGAGGCTGTCGAAAAAGCACGCGCTTGCCTCGATACCGGTGAGTCGCCTGAGTTCGTTGCGATGGACCTTCGGAGTGCGCTTGAGGCAGTCGGCGAAGTCGTGGGCAAAACGGATGTGGAAGAAATCCTTGGCGAGATCTTCAGCACCTTTTGCATCGGGAAGTGATCCATTGAAGAGGGCACAAAAAACGCCGGATGTTTCCACCCGGCGTTTTTTGAAATAGGAAAAGTGTTCCCATTAATCAGCCAAAAAGCTTGGTCGCCGGCTCACCCTTGTTAGCAAAGGTGAAGGGGCGCTGAGTGGCGGAATAGACCTTCTCTTCGAGAGGAAGACCCATACCATGTCCGATAGTCGCCAGGAAGTCCTCCGGCTTCATCGGATCGCTCTTCACCTTCTTACCACTTCCGTCGGTAGAACCGTAAACAGTGCCGCCCTTAACGCCGCCGCCTGCAAGCACACAGGAGTAGGCAGCAGGATAGTGGTCACGACCGGCGTTCATGTTGATGTCCGGAGTCCGACCGAATTCGGTGCCAATGGCCACCATGGTGGAATCAAGCAGACCGCGTGATTCGAGATCCTTGAGCAGGGTGGATACCGCAGTGTCCAGTTCAGGAAGCTTTGACTGGGTTCCGGTCTGCACATCAACGTGCATGTCCCAGCCCCCTGAGATCACCTCGACAACGCGGACGCCGTTTTCGACGAGGCGGCGGGCCAGAAGACAACCCTGGCCGAGGCGGCTTTCGCCGTAATCAGCACGGTTGGATTCGCCGGAGATGTCAAACGCATTGAGGGCGTTGCTGTTGAGCAGCTTGTTAGCCTGATTGTAGTACTCGACGTAGGAATCGGGACCGGCATACTTGAACTTCTCTGTGAACTGCTGACCGAGTTTGTTGGCCATTTCCATGCGACGCGAGAAGCGGTCGCCTTCAACGATCAGATCGGTGTTCGGAACGCCGCCACTTGGGTTGGCGATGGGAAGCGGGCTCAAGGCTGGCTCCATGAAACCGGCGTTGGAAGTGCTTCGGCCAATAACGACACTGTCAGGCAGAGTTTCGCCACGCTTGCCAAGGAGGCGCTCAGCCCACGGACCCACCGTCGGGTGCACGATGGTGGCACGCTTCTCGTAGCCGGTGCGCATGATGTATTGGCCCTGTTCGTGAGCTCCATTGGTGGAGGTCATCGAATTGATCACGGCAAGCTTCTCGGCCTGGGAAGCAAGGCCCGGGAGGAGGCTGCCGAACTTCATGTTGTCGACCGGTGAATCGATCGCTTCGGAGTTACCCATGACGTCACCACGCTTCGGATCGAAGGTGTCGAGGTGGGTCATGCCTCCGGAGAGGTAGATGTAGATGAGACTCTTGGCAGAGGCTCCCTCCTGCGCCTTTATGTTCTTGGGCAGGAAGGGAACACTGAGGCTGACACCCAGTGAAAGCTTGGCAGACATCTCCATGAAGAGTCGTCGACTCTGGCAGTCATTGCCGGCGAGTGATGCAATATGATCCATAACTATAAGAGGTTAAGAATGAATGTGGGTTGGGTTGCTTTTACTGGATGTAGAGAAATTCAGGGCTGTTCATGAGTGCCCAGGCGAGGTCGCTGATGCCTTCATCGCCAAAGTCTTCGACCATTCCCATGCCTAGCTTGAGCTCTTCATCGTTGGGGAATCGGTTGAGTAAGGTGAAGAAAACGCCACGCACCTTGTCATCGGGGCCATCGAGGTCTTCAAGGTCGCTGACGACCTTGGAAGACGATCCCGTGAGCTGACGCGTCACCGTGCCGTTCATCAGGGCGAATACCTGCGGGACAGAACCGTCGTAATTGTGCTCGTCTGTGATGCGGCGGTCGGATTGACCGAAGGTGTCCAGCATGGAAGCGGCCGGAGCCGGCTGCTGGAGTTCTGAAGCGCGTAGCTGAGAGTCACTCACATAGTTCGGACTCCAGTCACCGGTTTCATTGGAAACAACGGCATTGGCAATGCGATTGCCGTAGTTCTGCAACCAGGCTTCGTAGTGCTCCCAGACATCTTCGTTTGAAGCGGTGTTGAAGTCGATGTTGAGGATCTTCTTGTAGAGAGAGCCATCAGCACCGGTCTTGGTGTCGATTTCGGGCCCATTAGCCAGCACCATCATGGAATCCCAGGCCTGCTCTGCGCGCATCCGGCGAAGGACCGGCCCTTGGAAGTAGTAAGCATCTGCCCAATCGGGCTCCTCAGCTGTGGAGATGGACTGGTAAGCGCGGGTGTTGTAAAGGATCCGCATGAATTCGCGGAGGTCGTAGTCGACACGCTGCATCTCGCGAGTGACGAACTTCAGGACTTCAGGCTGGGCTGATTTGGCCACCATGCTGTCGGAGAAGTCATTGACGGGTCCCACCAGGGCGCGGCCGAATGCCCGATCCCACATGCGATTTGCAATGACTAGGGCAAAGCGAGGGTTCTCAGGAGCAGTGAGCCAGTCGGCGATCGCTTCGCGGCGGGTCTTGCCGCCTTTCTTGGCGGAATCACCAATGAGGGTGCGAGGATCGGCCACTTCGTTGGGCTTACCACCGCTTCCGCTGAAGTCATGAGGCAGAACCGTTTCGAGGGCATCGTTGTCTGCGATGTTCCAACCAAGAGCGCTGAGGAAGAAGCGGAAACGGTTGGAAGTCTGGTTTGGCGGAGGCGGGACGTTCTTTTCGCTGTAGGCCCACTCTTCGAACTGCTCCTTCCAGCCATCAGGAGCGTCGGGCATTTGAATCATGCCACCACCCATCATGCCACCGCCGCGATAGGCGAGGGAACGCTGAGTGTTTCCGAAGAAGGCAGCCATCTGGTAGAAGTCACCCTGGGTCCATTCGTCGAACGGGTGGTCATGGCACTGAGCGCAGGAAATATCGATCCCCAGCATGACTTGGCCGAAGTTGGAGAACGCATCGAACTCCATGCCGGTGTCGCGAAGCAGGAAGCCAGCCGCCGGGTTTTGACCGACATTGCCGTTCGCAGTGAGCATTTCGGCAACGATATCGTCGTAGGGACGGTTCGCTTTCAGCTGGTCGCGCCACCACTGGATGTAGGGATCCATCCGAACGCCATTGTTGAAGTCGCTGGCATGGAGGCGATACATGTCTGCGAAGTAGTTAAACATGTTCGAAGCGTACCCCGGCGAGAGGAGCAGCTCGTCGATGAGGGCCTGACGCTTGTCTTCGCGGGCGCTTTCGGCGAATGCAAGGAACTCCTCTCGAGTGGGAATGCGTCCAATGATGTCGAGGTATACGCGGCGCACGAAAAGATCATCGGGAAGTGGCTCATTGAATGAGGAAAAACCGTTCGCCTTGAGATTCTTAGCAAGCAGTCCGTCGATCTGGCGGGCTGAGGCCATTGTGTAGGAGTCATCGCCGATCAGGGCGAGGCGTTTCGCGGCTTCCTGGTCGGCCTTAATAAAGCGGTCCGGGGCAACGAGAACTTCTTGCCCGTTGGCGAGCTTGAACTTGTATGTTTCGCCCTCGATTCCAAGGAAGATGGCCTTCATTTTCTTACCGTCGGTGCTGGTCCATTCACGCCCTTCAACCGGGGTTGTGAATGAAGCTGCGACGAAAGAAAAACCGAGAACGAGTAATAATGAGCGTAGGTGGCTTTTCATAGGGGGTAGAATCGGTATAGATGATATACGTCGGGATACTGATTTTGTGACAAAAAGTCACGCTAAGGTTGGTACATTTTTGCGCCTCTCTCGAAACGGTTCAATCGAGGTGGGATCTGGCTTAGAGCGGCATTGGGATCGGTCTACGGATGATATCGGTAAACGGCCGTGTCAGAACGGATCACGAGTGCGCCGTTCAGCGGGATCGGAGAGGCCATAATTGAGCCTCTGATCTGGTTGGTGGCCACCTCAGTGTAGCTGTCTCCGGGAGAGAAAACGGTCACTTTTCCCTCTTCGCTGGCCACGTAGATGTGCCCGTCGGCGAACACAGGTGATGCGGAGTAGTTCCCGTCGATGCGACCGTTCCATAAAATGGTTCCGTCTGAGGCCCTGAAGCAGGTGGTGATTCCTCCGTCCGAAATGACGAAAAGCCTACCGTCGATTAGAAGCGGGGAAGGCTTAGCGGGGATGCGCTTGGGATCCTGCCAGGCGACCTTGTCAGTGCCGGTGATATCGCCGTTGCCATCGGTGTGCACGGCCATAAGAACCGGTTTGCCGAAGCCGGTGGAAAAGAAGAGAAGGTCTTCCTTCGGGCTGTAGACGGGGCGGGGAACTACTGAGAAGCCGGAGCCATGATCCAATCGCCAGATTTCCTCGCCGGTGTCGGGAACATAGCTGATCATCCACTGGGACCCCATGCAGATGAGCTGCTCACGGCCATTCGGGTCCGTAATGATGATTGGTGTGTTGTAGGACTTTTTTTGGTCGCCTTTCTCGGCTCGCATCTCCGGGCGGTCAGTACTCCAGACGGTCTCGCCGGAATCGACATCGAGGGCAGTCACGAACTGGCGGTCAACTCCGTCACAAATCAGCACGAGTAGATCCTTGTGGATGAAGGGGGAGCTGCCCGGTCCAACGCTGTGTTCGAGTTCAATCTTCCGATTCCATACCTCTTCGCCGGTGATTCGATTGATGCAGAATGTCCCGAAGGTTCCAAAGTGTGCGATGACGTTGTCGCCGGAGAGCACCGGGGTGGGAGAAGCGTAACTGTTGAACTTGTGGATCGGATCCGGCTTTTCGATGTTCGCCAGTTTGATCCGCTGCTTGATGCTGCCGGTCTCGTAGTCCACCTGGAGCAAGGCCAGCTCAACACTACGGGCCACCTGCTTTTGCTTGAACTTCTTTTCCTCTTCGCCCGCTTCGGTCAGCAGTTTGATGTGCTCCTCTTCGTCAGGGAAAATCTCAATAGCTGTGGTGATCCAGAGACTCTTCCCGTCATAGACAGGAGACGACCACCCGCGGCCGGGGAGATCCGTCTTCCAGGTCAGATTTGAGGATTCGCCAAATTTGACCGGAACGTTAGTTGCCCTGGAAATTCCATCACCGTCAGGGCCGCGAAATTGGGGCCAGGAATCAGCCTGTGTCAGGGATGAAGAAGCTAGAATGATCGCAATGAAGAGGGATTTCTTAGCCATGGTTGACGAGGTGTTCGACGTGTTGATTGACGCGGTCGCGGTCAGGAATGGGCTCCTGAGCCCCTTTGCCTAATGTGGTTAGAGCTCCAGCACAGTTCGCTGCGCGGACAGCTGAGTCCAGAGATTCTCCGGACGCGATTCGGGCCGTGAAACACCCTGCGAAGGAGTCCCCGGCACCGACAGTGTCGACCGGAAGCACAGGAAGAGTCGGGACTTCAAAAGAATCACCGACGTGTAGAAATACCGAGGTGTCCTCTGAACCTCTTGTCACGATGAGATGACCGATCCGCAATTCGTGAAGGCGTTGACGGACCGTGGATTCGGGTTCGTTGAATGGTGAAAACTCAAGGAGGTCGACTGCTTCAAGTTCATTCACGATGGCGTAGTCGACCTCTACTTCCCGCCACGGAAAGGTGGGGATGTAGGGAGATGGATTGATGATCACCGGGATCTCGGCGCGATTGGCGATTCGAATCGCTTCGACAAGTGCGGGCATCGGAACTTCGAACTGCCCAAGGAGGGCCTGACAAGCTTCTAATTCCGGAGCCGACTCCAGCAGGTGGGCCGCCGACAGGCTGTCATTGGCACCGGAGGCTGTGACGATCGTGTTCTCCCCGGTTTCATCCACGGTAATAAATGCAGCGCCGGTCTTGGTGGGGACGGTGAGGATTCCGGTGACATCGATTCCTTCATCTTTGAGCGCTTTTCGGTAAGTAACTCCCTCATCATCAGCGCCTACAGCGCCGAAGAATCTAGCGTGGCAACTCTGGCGGGCTACGGCAATGGCCTGGTTGGCTCCCTTGCCTCCGCGGAATAGCTCAAGGCAATCTGATGGGACGGTTTCACCGGGTGCGGGAAGGTATTCGACCCGGGTGAAATAGTCGATGTTGAGCGAACCAATGACAGCGACGGACGGGGGTAAATCTTCACTCATGAACTGGAAGCGCCAAAGCTAACAAAAGATCACTGCTTGGGAAGCGATTGTTTCTTTCCTTCATCATCCAGACGTACCAAGGTCACTTCGGTGGAAAAAATGGTTTCAGCTTCACGGGAAACCGTCACGATGTAGGTCACTGAAGTATTGCCGATTCGTTTCCTGGCGCAGTCAAATTTGAGGATTGATCCGTCTTTCACGCTCTTTCGAAAGGAGACTTCATTCATGCCGACGGTGACGAAATGGCAATCGGGAAACTCCGTCGTTGCTGCCATCCAGGCGATCTCATCCACCCACTTGAGTAGGTAGCCTCCAAAAAGGAAGCCGAAATGGTTCAAGTGTTCGGGAAGAACAAGCCGGTGATTCTCCATGAGCGTAACGATG
>JABSSQ010000130.1 GCA_013213905.1 Verrucomicrobiales bacterium
AGGGGCTCGGCCTTGATGCGCAACTTTGGCTTGCTCTGATACCGGATTACACGGTATCCCTTCAGTCCTATATGTTGATCCGGGGACATGGGGCGGTTCTAACGAATTTGCTTCATGTCCCCAATCTTTGAGGAAGAGCCGGGGGCGCCCAGTCCCGACCATCTCTCAACCAACGGTTGAGAGCCAGTTTTCAGAATCTGGATGAGAAGCGGAAGGTCGTCCCCGCGGCGAAGTTGTTGGGAACCACAGGAATGTGGTTCCTCCCGGTACACGGAGGAACGACATTCCTGTCGTTCCCGGAGCCTACGAAAACTCTCTCTGTACCTCTAAGTTTTCGCCCTCCTCTTCCCACCCCTATCAGCGAAAATCAGCGCCCATTAGCGGTTCCCCCACTCCCAAACTTCTAACCTCTCCGAATCGTCCTTCCCGGCTCCTCCCTGCCGCTCCATCCCAGGCCCAGTATCGGCTTCCGGCATTAATTATGGAAATTATAAAATAAATCTTGCGGAAAGATTTCCGTTCCGTTATAATTTCCATAACGCAAACACCAGGGTGCCTGAAACACACCCGCCCCCTGCTCCGGCAGACCTGTCATCCACCAGCTCCCGCCAGTGGGAAACCGAGAAAGAGAACCAGATGAAATGCATCGCAGCCATTTTAGCGGCAGCAGCACTCGCATCTTCGAGCGCCGCCGCGAGCCAGTTCGGAACCGGCTTTGCCGTCAGTCCCAAGGGATACCTCGTGACCTGCTACCACGTCATTCACGAAGCCGACCGCATCATTGTTCACTCCGGTAAACGCAGCCTTGCCGCCCAGGTCGTTGCCCTCGACCCCCGCAACGATCTCGCTGTACTTAAGGTGGATGGTTGGAACGGCTCCTTCCTCGGCCTCGCTCCTTCCGGCGAAGTGGGATATGCGTCTGAAGTCACCGCCGCAGGCTTCCCCGACCCCACCGTTCTCGGCAAGAATCCCAAGATTTCCATGGGAATCGTCAATTCCCTTTCCGGGGTTCGCGACGATCCGCGCTTCCTCCAGATTTCTGCTCCGGTTCAACCCGGCAATTCAGGTGGCCCTCTTCTTTCCAGCTCTGGACGAGCTGTCGGAGTGGTTGCCGCAGGCCTCAACATGAAGAATCGTATGGAACAAGGCGGCTACCTCCCCCAGACCGTGAACTACGCCATCAAGGCCGACCTGATTCACCCTCTTCTCAAAAACGCCGCCGTGCCTCTGCCGAAATTCGGGACCCGCACCCAGGGACATGAAAAGCAGGTGCAGCGCGCCATCGAGGCCATTGCCCTGATTGAAGGCCTTAAGGGCTCCGGCAACAACACTGCCCTTCAACCCCTTTCCGCCCGGGCGCCGGCTCCCGCAGCCAACTTGCCAGGGCCCTGGATCTTTAACGATTCCCACACCCGCCCGCTCAGCGTCAACGAAGTGCAGCCACTCAACCGCGAAGGCCTCTGGCGCGCCCGCAATGAAATCTACCTCCGTCGCGGTTTCGCGTTTGCCTCACCTGAGGGGCAGCAGTTTGCGAAAGAGTTTGGATCCTCCTACCGACCTGCCACTGCCTCCGTCGAGGCGGTCCAGGCTCAGTTCTCCCAGGTGGAAATCGCCAACCTGCAGCTCATCTCCCATTTCGAGCAGCGGGCCGCTCGTTGATCTGCTGACCTTGCCCTCTGAAAAGCCCCTCATCCCTCCAGTCGCATTCTCGCGACCTCGCGCTATATTCGCGGCGCAGTGGCAAAGCGAAAACAGCCTGAAGGCGAACCCGGGCGCCGACCTTCTCCCCGGGGCATCCTGCGCTGGCTGATCAGGTTCCTGGTCAGATCGGTCATCTTTGGTGTGATCACGCTGATCCTCGTCTGTCTTATTGCCTGGATCACCTACGTCAATCGCACCAGCATCGTGAACGATGTCCTCGCCCGCTACGTCGACCCGTTTGAAGTCTCGATGGAATCCATCGACCTCTGGCCAATCGGCGAGGTCAAAATCAGGAATCTCAACCTTTCCCCCAAGGGAACCGTTTCCGATTCCAAGTTGGCATCCGTTCCGAACCTTCACCTCACCTACAACTTCAAGCAGCTGCGCGACCAACAACAGTTGCGATCTGTCCGAATTCACCAACCGGTCATCACCATCAATCAGGATCACATCGATGCACTGACCGGTGCCCAGCCTTCCGAGCCATCAGGAGAAATCGATCTGGCCGCGTTTGATCTCTTCACCGAGGCTCTCGAAATCACGGAAGGCAATGTCATCGTCGACCTCCCCACCTTCGCGACCGTCCAGACCGAACTTCACTTCCACAGCGAGCGGCTCACCTTCACCGAGGACGGCCTCACTGAATCCCCTCTCTCCATCAATCTCAGGAATCTACGCGTCGCCGAACGAGGAACCCTTGGCGATGTCTCGGTCATGTTTCACCTCGGGCGCAATCTGAAGACTTTCAACGTTACCGAGATATCCGCGGATTCCCTTACCACTGAAGTCACACCTGACTGGATCAAAGCACAGGAAGCTCGCGAAGAGGCGGCAGCAACCAGAGGTGATTCAACAGGGTTCAGTGAGGCATCTACCCCTGTTGAATTGATCATCCGGAATCTCCACGTTGGCGACTCCTCTATTTCCGTCACCGGATTTGATGGGACGAACGGTCTCCCCTCATTTCCTGACATCGCCTTCGACACTCATTTTGAAGGAAGGAACTTTCGTTTCTCAAACGGCCGGTGGACCAGTAATGAGCCTGTAAACCTCGCACTATCCAACGTGACTCTCGGAACCGGGGAAACCCAGTTGCTCGCCGTTGACCAACTGGAGCTCTCGGCCAACTCGCTCGAGTCACTCGTCCACGACCAAACCGTAGGCACGGCGACCATCGAAGGAATCGACGTCCTCATCTCCGACGCCTCCCTGGAGCGGTTCAGGACAGAACGGGAAACAACCGAAGCTGCAGAGACGAATGACCAGTCCGCCCCCCCTTCCCCATGGACGCTGGAGAGCCTCACCCTGTCCGAAGGAAACTTTCTGCTCCGTAACGCAAACTTTGCCAACCAGCCGGCCGCGGAAGTGGAAGCCCGTTTCAACGCGACCCTGTCGGCTCTCAACTTCAGCAGCGAAGGTTTCACCTCCGAAGGAAACCAAACCCTCGAGCTGGATCAGGCCCGGGTCAGAGCTCCCGGATCCGATCCCTCGGAGACTCCACTCCTGTCTTTCAATCACGGCACCCTCTCCGGCAAATGGTCCGAATTCGACTTCGACAACACGATTCAGTCCGTCACCCTGCTCGAGCCTTCCATCAACCTGACCGATGCGTCACTGGGCAGCTGGCTTCAGCCTCGTTCCTCCGAAGGAGAGACTGGCCCTGTAAACCGACCAGTTTACAAGATCGTTGATCTCCAGGTCGACGGCGGCAAACTCGCAGCGGACTCGAGCTTCGCCGACGGCATCGTCCCCAAGATCCACTCAGACTTCTCCGTCGAAACTCAATCCAACGCCGACAATCCATTCTCCTACTTACTCAAGCTCAACGACTTCAATCTCCGCAATCACCCTATCTACTACGAGCCGGCAGGACCGCCGCACCCCTCGACCTTCGGCCCGGATGGCAACCCGATCGTCAACTTCACTCCGGTGGCCGAAGAAGAGGTCATCACGATTCGCGAAATCGAAGTTCAAGCCAATGCCAATGGAATCCAGCGCGACCGGAAGGTGGATAAGGTAAAAATCAGTGGTGCCCTGCTTCGCGTCGGCGAAGGGCTCAAATCGATTGCTGAATCCCCCTCCCAATCTGACGACGAGCCCGAAAAGGATCCACAGGCAAACGTTGCAGAAACACTCCCCCAGTGGCTCCTCAGCGAGGTTGAGATCACCCAAAGCCAGGTCGTTTTCGACGCACTCATTCCGCAGATCGACGGCCTCCAGTTTGCCATCGAGACAAACCTGACAGACGTACCGCTCTCGATCGACGGCATCCTCGCTCAGGACAATCTCCAGAAAGTCGAGCTCGCCGGGATCGAAATTAAAGATCCCTACAACTCTTTTATTACCGTCGCGTTCCTTCCGACCATCTTTGTCGAATTTTCTCTCTCCGGCCTCGCCAATCAGGAGATTGAAAAGATCGACCTGATCAATCCGGCTCTGCATGTCGGCCAGGGTCTTTTCTGGTGGATTGACTACCAGCGAAATTTCCGGGCCCAGAACGAAGGAGTCAGCGTTGGCCTCGAAGAAGGCGGCCCTCTCACCGCCGAACCGCCCTCGCCTGTGCCCGAACCCGATGCTTCCGCCGTCGCTGCTCCCGACTGGGTCATCAAGACTATTGACGCCGTCTCCGGAAAAATCATCATCGCTCCTACCGGGGTCCCCATCGGGATGGTTCCCTTCCCTTTCAATGCGACAACCAACATGAAGGACGGGAGCATCGACCTCAAGCTGACCATTCCCGGTCAAGACTACGTTTACGAATTCCCCGAATATAAAGTCAATCTCTACGGCCTCACTGGCGACGTACAATTCAACGTCCCTGTTGAGCAAGTCGACAATAACCTGGTTCAGACCTTCACCCTGCGACGTGCCGTTTGGAAAGACTACGAAGCCGAGGACCTCTACCTCTCCGTCACTTTTGACTCCGAAGGGGTCTACGGCAGCCTCGGTGGCAACGCCTACGACGGGTACGTCGAGGGCCAGTTCAACTTCTACCTCGACGATCCCGGCAAATGGGATGCCTGGCTCGCCGGTACCAATTTCAACACCGGCCCACTGACCAAAGTCATTGTTCCAGACAACTTTCTCATGGAAGGAAGCGTCTCTCTCAAGCTCGTCTCCGAAGGACGCCATAAAACACTCGGAGAGACATCCGGCGAATTCACTTCATCTTCCCCGGGCTGGTTCGATATCACCAAATTCGACCAGATCCTCGAAGAACTGCCGCCGGAGTGGAGCAACCTCCAGCAGGAGCTGACCAAACTGGGGCTCATCGCCCTGAAACGATTTGATTATGAGCAAGGCGCCGGTAGTCTCTACCTGAACGGGCGCGAAGGCGAGCTTCAACTCCGCTTCGCCGGTGACTACGGGACCCGCGAGTTGAATCTGCACCTTCACGACCAGCGCAATCCGGAAGCCCAAGCCGATGGACCCGGCGCTGCTCCCGACGACCCAGTGCCAGAGGCAGCGGCAAGACCCGTCGCAGCCAATCGCTAAGGATCGAAATGACAGCCTCAAGGAAACGGACCCAAAGCATCTCCGCCCTCGCCGTAGCGATGGCAGGTGCCTCTGTGCTCACTTCCTGCATGCCGACCTTCGACGTCGACGTCAATACGCCCGAACCAATCAAAGTCGACCTGTCCATGGACGTCCACGTGTATCAACACGGTGGTGCAGATAAAGAATCATCCGAAAAACAGGCCTCCTACCGTGCCACCATGGATTCGCGCCGCGACCGCATGGCTGAGATCCAGGAACTCAAGAACAACCGTTTTGTCGGGGAGAACCACCTCGGAAAACTCACCCTGCGCAACCGACCGGCCGGCGAGTACGGCGACTACGTCGAGAACACCCTCGAAGATGAAAATCGCGACCGCGAATTTCTGATGCGTCACGAAGCGGAAAACAAAGGGGTCGCACTCGCCAAGATCCGCGAAGAACAGTGGCGACACTGGCAACGCAAGTCGTTTCCCGGCGAGTGGATCGAAGTCGAGAGCCAAGACAGCAGCGGCTACGAATGGCAGCAAAAGCAAGCCGCCGGCCAGTAACCCTGCCGCACCCGGTCCGGGAAATTCCCTCGGGGATTTTCTCACCGATCAACCAACTTAGCAGGATTAGCAGGCTGAAGTCGGAGCGCGAAAAAGCTGGTTCAGGATTTCACGAGGCAGCTATCGTAACCCGGCAAGCTATCGCAACCCGGCAAGCGAGACCGACTCGAGTAATAGTTCCCTACATCTGAAATCGCCTCGAGCCAGGCAAACAGATTTACAAAACCAAAACGAGCAAAGTTATTTGCGAATAGGGTTTTGGCAGATAGTCTAAGTGCGACAAATAGCATCCCGACAGCCACCTTCTGTCCCCCTGATAAAAGCACTCCTGCTAACGCAAAATCCCATGCGACAAATCCTGGTCACATCTGCCCTTCCCTACGCCAATGGCCCGATCCACATCGGCCACCTGGTCGAGTATTTGCAAACCGATATCTGGGTGCGTTTTCAGAAGTTGATGGGCAACCGCTGCATCTACATCTGTGCCGACGACACTCACGGCACTGCCATTTCCCTGCGGGCTCAAAAAGAAGGACGCAGCGAGGAGGATCTCATCGCAGAAATGAGCGAAGCGCACCAGCGTGACTTCGCCGGCTTCGGCATCGAGTTCGACAACTACGGCTCCACCAACAGCGAAGAAAGCCGCCAGTTCTGTCACGAAATCTGGCAGTCCCTGCGTGATGCCGACATGGTCGTGGAACAGGACATCGACCAACTCTTCGACGTCGAGAAAGGCGTCTTCCTGGCCGACCGTTTTGTCCGCGGCACCTGCCCGGTTTGCGGCTCAGAAGACCAGCCCGGTGACAACTGCGACAAGTGCAATGCCACCTACTCCCCGGCGGAACTGATCAACCCGGTCAGCACCCTGTCAGGATCGACCCCTGAGGTTCGCTCAGCGAAGCACCTCTTTGTGCAGATTGAGAAGCTGCATGACTTCCTCGCTGAATGGACCCAGTCCGGCACCCTGCCGTCCGAGAGCGCCAACTACCTCAGGAATTTCTTTCTCAACGAACCACTCCGCGACTGGGACATTTCCCGGCCCGGCCCCTACTTCGGTTTCGAGATTCCGGATTCTCCCGGCAACTACTGGTATGTCTGGTTCGATGCCCCGATCGGTTACATCGGCTCCACCCAGCAGTGGTGCGATGCTAACGGTGAGAAGATCGAAGACTGGTGGAAGAGCGACCAGACCGAGATCCACCATTTCATCGGCAAAGACATCCAGTACTTCCACACCCTATTCTGGCCGGCCATGCTCAAGACGGCGGGATTCTCCCTGCCAACGAAAGTGCACATCCATGGCTTCCTCACCGTCGACGGTGAAAAAATGTCCAAGTCGCGCGGGACCTTTGTCCAGGCGTCCAAGTATCTCGAGCATCTCGACCCGAGCTACCTGCGCTATTATTACGCGACCAGGTTGTCCTCCAAGGTCGAAGATCTCGACCTCAATCCCGAGGAATTCGTCTCCAAGATCAACAGCGACCTCGTCGGCAAGGTGGTCAACCTCGCCAGCCGTACTGCGAAGTTCATCAAGGATACCGGACTCTCCGCCGAATACCCTGACGACGGCGGCTTGTTTGAAACCTTTGCCGGACGCGGCAGCGAAATCGCCGAAGCCTACGAGGCCGGCGACTACAGCAAGGCGATGCGCATGATCATGGAACTGGCCGACCAGGCCAATCCCTACGTCGAGAACAACGCGCCCTGGGAGCTGCGCAAAGATCCTGACAAAGCACAAGAGCTGCAGGATGTCTGCACCGTGGCGCTCAACCTCTTCCGCACACTCGCCATCTATCTCGCTCCGGTCCTTCCCGACCTTGCAGAGAAAGCCGGCGAACTGCTCGGTGAAGACCTGAACTCATGGGAACTCGCCGGGGCGCCGGTCACAGGGCGCCCCATTGCGAAGTTCAAGCACATGATGCAGCGCGTCGACCCGAAGAGAATCGAAGTCATGATCGAAGAATCCAAGGAAGAAAACGAAGCCGAAGCCAGCAGCGCTCCGACCGGCGACTGGGACGATTCCGATGAAGCCATCAAGGCTGACCCGATCGCCGACGAGATCTCCATCGACGATTTCTTCAAGACCGACCTGCGCGTCGCCCGCATCGTCGGCGCCAACGAAGTGCCCGAAGCCCGTAAACTGGTTCAGCTCACCCTGAGCCTGGGCGGAGACGAAACCCGCAACGTGTTCGCCGGAATCAAATCCGCCTACCAGCCCGAGGAGCTCGTCGGCCGCCTCGTGGTCATGGTCGCCAACCTCGCACCGCGCAAGATGAAGTTCGGTGTCAGCGAAGGCATGATCGTTGCCAGTGGCCCCGGCGGGAAAGACATCTTCCTGCTCTCACCCGACGACGGTGCCGTGCCAGGTCAGCGAGTGGGATAAGTCAATTCCCAGCCGGATCTGTGAATGACTCTCCCGGAGATTGCCGGGAGTATCATTACACCAACTTCACCACCCTGTGATCCGCCGCCGCTCCTTCATTGGAACAGGATCACTGAGAAAGGATCACTCGGACAGGAACTTGAACGGTTCGGTCGGGGCGAATTCTTTCGATACCTCGCCCGAGAGGACAGGATTTCCCGAAAGGTCAAGTTTGGTTGGCTTGGCTCCGGCTTCAAGATTCAGGCTCTCGAGGTCCACCCAAAAAATCGATGGGATGTAGGCAGACTCGAAATAGTAACGTTTCGCTTTCGTGTCCGACACTGTTCTCCAAAGGGTGGCTGCAATATTTGGCTTTTCGGGATCAGAAATACCAAGTGGGACCGAAATACTGCGGATCACAGAAAAGACAGTTGTCACCGCTAGAACCGGGTCATCGACCTTTGGAGTCGCATTGAGATTCCAGCTGACACGAGCAAATCGGTCAGAAGCACGGTGGGTTCCCGGCAGCATCTTGAGACCGCCCACATCGTTCCAGTAGGTATTGATCGCCAGCTGCTCATCAAAAACAGGCGAATTGGTCATGACCGTGTATTCCCGGCCGTGATGAATAACAAGCTTGCCCTCAACATACTCCAGAATACCGCTGTCGCCCGTGGCGTCGGAAAGAGAAACATGAGCACTGGCAGCCTTTCCCCCGGGCAGCTCGGGCGCCACTACCTTGAAAGGCTCCTTCTCGAGAGCTTTGATCGCTTCATCAACGGTGCCGAAGCTGTCCAGAATATACTGCATCCAGGCCCCGACCGAAAGAAGCGGCTTACCCGAAGCCGTGGCATCACCGTAGTCGGATTCAGCAAGGTAAAGAACATTTGCGACAAGGCCCTCCTCATTCATCCCGTCGGTAGAAGCAACATCATAGGCATCGACCACAACCGAACCGTATTTGGATGTCCATTTGAGAGAATTTTCGCCAGCGCCCCCGTCCCTCGACATGCCTCGGGGAAAAGCCCAAAGATCCGAACCCAAATCGTCATACCAATCCATCGAGCGCCCCACAATGAATCTCTCATCCCCACCCTCGTAGAGAATGCGAGTACAGGCCTTCCCATCAGGAGAGGCCAATGATAGAGCGGCGACTACCGCGGCGATCGATGAAGCGTATTTTTTCATGGAGACTTGGGTTGATTCTAGGGTTTCGTTTTTTTAGATTTACTGTTAAAAGTCACGTTCTGACAGCGAATCCGGTGCGGTTATTCTCCCGACCGGTGACCCGGGTTATGCCGTGTGCTGCCCACCAAGGCCCGGAAGCTGTGGGCAAAACCTGTGGAAACACACTGACAGATTACGAATTCAAATCGGAGAAGTCAACGTAGAGTAGAAACATCGCTTCGACGTTTGCTTTGGGAATGGCTACCTCATAGCGGCCGATTGCGCTTGGAGATGAACTCGGCTACGCTTCCCCTTTTTAAAACAAAGGAAAGAGCGATAGCAGCAGCCGACCAGCTGCTGGATGACAGCGAAATGACTGATTTTCTCCGTGAGAACGCGTTCATCACCGGAACCGATCAGGCGAGAGAAGAGATTGCACGAGGAGAAGGTGTCGACGCAAACGGGGCGAAAGCCCATCTGCGCGAATGGATTTCCGAGTAGTTTTATCACCCAATTCGATCCGCTATTTGGCAGATTCAGTTGCCTACATTGCGCGGTACGATACTGAGGCAGCCGCTCGGGTTGGAGACAGTTTGATCGACGAAGCGGAGAAACAGCTATCCGGGAAAACTTGGATTGGTCCACGTTGTCCATAATACCCGGAAACCGAAATCCGAAGTGGCTTCATCGGGACTACCGGATCGTCTACGAAATTGCCGAATCCGACCAATGCGTCCACGTGCTGCGATTCCGGCATGGTTCACGTGGGTATTTATTGGCCCGTCACTCTCACTTGAAAACAGGCAGCGAACAAGGCGTCGATCGCAAGCCTGGTCATCTTTTGACCTAATAGACTCCCATCATTCTAATCCCTAACATGGAGTCGAGGCATTGCCCTCAGATCAAGTTGCGATGATGACGTTGAACCAGAAAACTGGAGTATCGGCAGGTTGAGGATTTTCGGATAACCAAGAGAGAAGAAA
>JABSSQ010000131.1 GCA_013213905.1 Verrucomicrobiales bacterium
AACACACTGACAGACTACGAAAACGAATCAGAGAAGTCAACCGACTCGCAACGGGATCAGGGTTGAGCGCGCTGGCTTGTTGTGCGCCGATCGATTCGCGAGGCCACGCCCGGAGTCAGGATCCCGCGTCGCTGCATGAAGAATCTGTCGGAGCCCGGGGGCTGAAAACCTGAAAACCTGAAAACCGAATCCGGTGGCGAGTGGTCACGCCGGAGCCGAATGAGGAACAAACGGGGTGAAGTGACCGCTACGGAAATGATGCGGAGGTCGTGATCCAATCCCTCGCACAACGTTGGAGGCATGGCAGCCTGATACGGGAGCGATACTTCGATGACAGATTAAGGATTCGAATCAAGTTAGTCAATCAACTCGCAACGGTATCAGGCTTGCCATCGCTGCCTTGTTAGCTCCGGATTTTGGCTTTCGAGATTCCAAGAGACTCTAGAGCTATCTCGGCGGAGGCTAAACCATCTGAATCCAGCCAAGTCGAAGTGTACAAGCCGTCACTACTAATCTGCAAGGTGGCAATGCAGTGCCCTTCTTCTAGATTCCGCTCTACGATCTCGCAAAACTCTTTATCGTCCCGAGCTGAACGGGCTTCAAAATAGGTTCGAACACCGGAATTCCAATATATCTCTCGGAATCCAAACTCAGGTTGAAACTCTGAATAAAGTGGAAGCATACCGAACTCAACCATGTGGTCGACGTGCACCTGCAGAGCGTCTGGCCCCATCCACGGAGTAAACAATCTGTCTCGGAACTCAAACTCCGGACCATCTGAAAGCGTCGAGGCGATGAATTTCATTTTTCAGAGCTAACCGTCCAAGGCATCTCAGCCCACTCCGCGGGGGCGCGGCCTCGACGACAGGGTAAGGATTCGAATTAGGGAAGTCAATCAACTCGCAGCGGGAGTGGGCTTGAGATCGCCGCCTTGTTAGGGTTCGCTTTTCTTGAGGTTCTTCCGGAGAAAATCGAGTTTGAACTCCTTAAAGTCTTCAAACTCATCTCCATCCATCAATGGAAGAAGCTTCCCGTCTTCAAATTCGATTTGTTCGAAGAAATCAATCTCGGGCACACAGATCTGACTTCGCCCTGTCCCTTTCCCATCTTGAACGTGGTGCACATGCGAAACATCAATTGGCCATGGGGAAGATACGAAGGAAATGGCGAACGTATCTCCCTCAATCCGCAGTATCTTCTGGCCTTTTGCGACCACGAAATACTTTGTAGAATTTGTGACGTTGCTTTCTCTTCCTTCGAGATTCAAAGTGAGTTCGGAGTTGTATTCGAGCAAGACGAGTGTTTTACCGCGATAAAACCCTTTCACCTTGCTTACCTCACGAGTGATAAATCCGCTACCACCGGACTTTGGAATTTCGTTGATGACGTCATCCAGATTTTTTGTGGTGACCTCATTTCCAAACAAGGTGGAAACAGAGATCGCAATCGTAATAATCGGTATAAGCCAATTTCTCATTCTTTCCCTAACGTCAAAGCGCACCAACTCGATCCGGTGCGCGGTGGTTGAATGATAGAAGAGATGAGGAATCAGAAAAGGATTTTCGACTCGCGGCGGGGATCGAGTTGGGGTGCCGCATCTTGTTCGGCTTCTTGTTATTGTCGGGTTTCAGCTTGCTCACTCGCTTCATCGGAGCAAGCCGGCGGTGAAGCCCAATGCTGGCCTGGTCGCACCACCTTGCAATGGTAACAGGCAGAATTTGCGTCATCTTGATTGTACCACTCATGTCTACCTCCTGCCTTTTCACAGTCATCCCCTTTGGAGCAGACTCCCCGATTAATCAGAAACCATGGAAGGTGTCTCCTGATTTTGCTACGAATGCGATAGGGCTCTGACATGATTATCAATGAACTTCCGGCCATAGTCGCGCTGATCTTGTTTTCCGCCGAACGTCTGAGACCTGGTAGCCCAATCCGGGAGCGCGGTCTCGATGACAGGGTAAGGATTCGAATCAGTAAAGTCAATCAACTCGCGGCGGGATTGGGCTTGCCAGCGTCGTCTTGTTCTGCCCGAATTTTGATGCGG
>JABSSQ010000132.1 GCA_013213905.1 Verrucomicrobiales bacterium
AATGACCAGAGCGACCCCAATTGTCCCCATGGCTACAATCCACTTCCGGCGGTGCTTGCGGTAGCCGGAGGTCATCATCATCACTGCGATTGGAACGACGAGGAGGGCCATTCCCCAATGGGTCGCAGGATGAGCCCAGATTTTTCCGAAGGTTGGGAGGATTAGAAGAAGAAAGGGCGTCACGGCACAGTGAATCGCGCAGAGCGTAGACGCGATGACCCCGACACGGTCGGCGTTAAGCCATTTTTGCCGGGGAGGAGATTCTAAGACTGAGGCCGTCTGCATAAAACGCACGTTACTTGCACTAGGGGCTATTGCAAGCCATATGCATGTTGGGTGCGGCTAGTTTTGGGGGCGGGTTCGTCAGCGGTGAGAAGTGAGCTGATGAGGGTGAGTCCTGCGAAGAGTGCGATGAATTGAGCTTTCATGCCTCCAGCATGACAGGTTCTCCCGGCGAGTTGCCACGCAGTTGTCAACTCTACAGGAGGAAAATTGCCCTTCGGCCTTGCGGAGGGGCGAAAATTCAAATAGTGTTTAAATGAACAGTATTTAAACGCGAATGCAAAACACCGGGAAAGTGACGCCGGAGAAGGTCGTCGCGCTTCAGGCTCTTCGCCAGCAATTAGGGCAGGAACTGGGGCAAAAAATTACATCAGGCGCCGAATTGCTCGAAGAGCAGGAAGGGCGCGAGAGTCGTTGGGCCTCCGGGCGTGAAGACTGGGATAAACGGCTCGGCGGAGGCTGGGCGCGGGGGCAATTGACCGAACTGGTCGCGCCGGAGGTATCGTCGGGCAGCGGGTTGGTTATGTCACAGTTGCTGGCCCAGGCAAGGAGAGAGCGCCGCTATGCCATGTTGCTGGATGTGGGGCAGGGCTTTTCCCTGGAAACGCTGCCTGCGGATGACCTGGAAACGCTGCTCTGGGTCGGGTGCGGATCGGCCAAGGAAGCGATCGAGGCACTGGATGTGGCGTCACGGGATGAGAACTTCTTTCTTTTCCTGATCGATTTGCGTGACAGTGATCCGTCCGATTGGCGATCGGTCAGGGCAAGTCAGTGGTATCGTGTGCTGGGGCAGCTGAGACAGAGGGAATCGGTCGCGATCCTCTTTGCTCGGCAGGCTGTGACTTCGGTGGCGAAGCAGCGCCTCGAGCTGAAGCAGCAATTTTCGTGGGAGAGCCTTGAAGGTGAGCGGGAAGTATTGAAAGCATCGGTCCAGCTCGAGCGGTCACAGGTGCAACTGGTGGAGAGGGAGCGTGGTCGTCTGCGCGGGATGCACGGAATGGGCGGGGCGCACGGTAAGAGCGATGAGGTGTTGGCGGTTGGTTAGGAACGGAGAATGTATCGGGTTGTGAAAGAGACCGGCCAGAAAGTGTCGGGGTATGCGGTGATCTGGTGCCCGGACTTTCGGCTGCAGGCCGTGGTGAGACGAGTGAACTGGCGGGAGGAACCCGTGGCCCTGGTCGATGACGGCCAGAGGCAGTCGCTGGTCCTGGCCCGGAACGTGGCTGCGGCGCGGGAAGGGGTCGATGTCGGGATGAAAACGGTACAGGCCCTGGCCCGTTGCTCGGGGCTGCGGGTGGAGCGGCCGTCGGCATCGGGTGAGTTGGCCGCGGGCCGAATGTTGTTGGAAGCAGCGTTGGGATGGGTCCCTGGAATCGAGGAAACGGAGGCGGGATTGCTGACGCTGGATCTTTCGACGCAGGTGGAGGAGGAATGGTTGGAGAGCGGGCGTCGCACGCGAGGGCGGTTGTATGATCTCGGCTTCGAAGTGGTCGTCGGTATCGGAGAGACTCCGTCACTGGCGAGAATAGCGGCCCTGGCGGCCTGGCAGCGGGGCGGGTCTCTCTGGCATCTGCATCGGGAGAGTCGACTTGAGATGCTGGACGGCCTGCCTTTGACGGTGGCGGAAACGGGCGAGGAATTGAATGAGCGGCTGCGGCTGTGGGGGATTGAGACACTGGGTGCCTTCGCCCGGCTTTCGCGCGAGGCGGTGGCATCGCGATTGGGGGAGGAAGGCATTGAATTATGGCTGCGACTGACAGGACGCCTGAGACGGCCTTTGAAACTGGCCAGGCTGGAGCAGCTTTTCGAGGAGCATCACGATTTTGATTACGAGGTGTGTGATCGCGAGTCGCTCCTGTTCGTGGTGAACCGGTTCATCGAGAACCTTTCGGTGCGGGTGGAGCGAACGGGGCGTGCAGTCATCGCAGTGCACTTGCTGCTGAGCTACGTCGACGGTGCCTGTTACGCGAAGCGCCTCGCGCTGCCGGAGCCATTGCTGGACGAGACGGTGTTGTTTCGACTCGTCAGCGGGCACGTTGAAACCCTGGAAATGAAAGCGGCGGTAGAGGCGGTGCGCTTGCGGTTTGAGCCGTCGGATCCGGTGGCGTCGCAGCGTCAGCTGTTCGGTGCCGGCCTGCGGAACCGGTTTCAGTTTGAAGAAACGATGAAGCGCCTGCGCCGCCTCGTCGGAGCTGACCGGGTCGGGGCGATCCGGGAAGTGGATTCACATCAACCGGGGGCATTTCAACTGGTGCCCCTGCCGGCGGAAATTGAAGAGGCGAAGGAACATTCCGGACCGCCGGTGACGGGGCTGGTGCTGCGACGTTATGCGGCGAGAATCCGGGCCCGGGTATGGGTGCGGGACGGCCGGCCGGTGCAGGTTGATTCACCGAGGGCCTCGGGCGTTGTCGTGAATATCTCGGGGCCGTGGAGAAATGAAGGGGTGTGGTGGCACCGCGGTCGGGAATGGGAGAGAAATGAATGGGATGTGGAATTGATGAAGCGGGGGCTGTTTCGATTGGTGGAGTGTCAGGGCGAGTGGGAAGTGGAGGGGTATTATGAGTGAAGTCTTTTTCTTAATCTTGCTCCGAGGGCGGTGCAAAAGAGCAAGATCAGGATTAAGAGCAAGATCAAGAGGGCTGTTATGAGCTACGTCGAACTTCATGCCCGAAGCGCTTTCAGCTTTTTGCGGGGCGCTTCCCAGCCGGAAGTCCTGGCGGATCGTGCCGGTGAACTGGATTTGCCCGGTGTGGCCCTTTGTGATCGTGACGGTTTTTACGGCTCGGTTCGTTTTCATCAGCGTTCGCTGGAAAACGGTTTCCGCGCGGCGGTGGGAACCGAACTGACCATGACCGACGGGACTGTTTTGCCGTTGCTGATTCGCAACCGGCGTGGCTATCGCAGTGTGTCGCGGCTCATCACCCGGGCGCAGTTGCGTTCTCCGAAAGGGGAATGTCCCGTCAAGTGGTCGGAACTGGAAGAGGTGGTTGATGATGTGGCCGTGCTCACGGGGGACTGTGAAGGCCCGCTTGAGCTGGCCTGGCAACGGGGTGGCGCACGTGAGATGGAGCGGGCCCTGGAGCAGTTGAAGCGTCACGTGCCGGAGCGTCAGCTCTGGATGGAAGTGCAGCGGCATGCCATTCGTGGCGAGGAAACCCTGGTCCGGGCGAAACGCGATCTGGCGGAAGCTCACGGTCTGCCGTTGCTGGCGACAAACGGGCCGTGTTACGCGGTGCCGGAGAATCGCCGGGTCCAGGATGTTTTTACCTGTCTGCGGCTGCATACGACCCTGGATGCGGCCGGGCGGGAGCTGGCCGTGAACTCAGAGCGACACCTCAAGCCGGGGGAGGTGATGGAGCAGCTTTTTCACGATTTGCCGGAGGCGATCACGAACACCAGTCGGCTGTTTGAGCAGTTGGATTTTTCTCTGGAGAACCTGGGCTACGAGTTCCCGCAATATCCCGTGCCGCCGGGGCAGTCGATGGAATCCTACCTGGCCGAGCTGGCGTGGCGCGGGGTGCGTGAGCGCTATGGCAAACCCTCAAAGCGGGTGAAGCAACAAATTGAACGTGAGTTGAAGCTCATCACCGAATTGGGTTTCAGCGGTTATTTCCTCATCGTCTGGAGCCTGATTCAGTATTGCCGCGAAAATGACATCATGGTTCAGGGGAGGGGCAGTGCCGCAAACAGCGCGGTGTGTTACAGCCTCGGGATTACCCCGGTCGACCCGGTGGGGAGCCGACTGTTGTTTGAGCGCTTTCTCAGCGAAGGGCGCAAATCGTGGCCTGACATTGATCTCGATCTTCCGAGTGGAGACCGGCGTGAGCAGGTGATCCAGGAGGTCTACCGGCGCTACGGTCGCCACGGGGCGGCGATGACGGCGAATGTGATCACTTACCGGGGGCGCAGCGCCGTGCGTGAGATCGGTAAGGTGCTGGAATTCCCCGAGGAAATGCTGAGCCGATTTTCGGATCTTTATGCGAGCGGTGACTACAAGCAAACCCTGACTTTTGAAAGCCAGGTCGAACAGTCCGGGATCGGGGAAGATCATCCCCGGGCCAGGGCCCTGGCGGAACTGTATGGCCAAGTCTATGGCCTGCCGCGACATCTCGGGCAGCACTCGGGCGGGATGATTATCTGCCAGGGGGGACTGGATGCGGTCATGCCATTGGAAAACGCCAGCATGATGGATCGCACCGTGGCGCAGTGGGATAAAAATGACTGCGAAGATATGGGGATTATCAAGGTGGACCTGTTAGGGCTCGGCATGATGGCCGTGTTGCAGGAGAGCCTGACCCTGTCTGAGAAGCGGGGGCGGCCAGTGGACCTGGCTCAGCTGCCGACAGATGACGAGGCCACTTATGACCTGATGTGTTCGGCCGATACGATCGGGGTCTTTCAGATCGAAAGCCGGGCGCAGATGAACACGCTCAGGCGAATGAAGCCGCGCTGCTTCTACGACGTGGTGGTTGAGGTGGCCATTGTCCGTCCCGGACCGATCGCCGGTGGCCTTGCCCATCCATACCTGGAGCGACGTGACGGGCGGCAGCCCATCGATTACATCCACGAAAAACTGCAGCCAACCCTGGAGCGTACCCTGGGGATTCCCATGTTCCAGGAGCAGGTCTTGAAAATGGCCATGGTGATGGCTGATTTCTCGGGCAGTGAAGCTGAAGAGTTGCGCCGGGCGATGGGGTTTCATCGTTCTCATGAGCGCATGCAGCGGGTCGAGAACAAGCTGCGGGTCGCGCTGGAGCAGCGTGGAGTCGCGGAGAAAACGACCGAACAGATTGTGCAGGCGATTGGTTCCTTCGCTCTCTATGGGTTTCCGGAATCACACGCGATCAGCTTTGGTATCCTCGCCTATGCGAGCAGTTACCTGAAGGTGCATCGTGCGGCTGAGTTCTACACGGGGCTGCTCAATAACCAGCCGATGGGATTTTATTCTCCGGCGACACTGGTGCAGGAGGGAAAGCGGCGGGGGCTGAAGTTCGAACCGCCTTGTGTGATGCGGTCAGGTTGGCGCTGTGAAATCCTGGATGATACGACGATTCGGCTCGGGTTGTTGACGGTGAAGGGGCTCAAGGAGGTAGTGACGGAGCGAATGCTGCAGGCTCGTGAGCGGTTGCCTTTCCGGTCACTGGAGGATTTTCGTCAGCGGACAGGGTTTGATCGCCGGCAGTTGCGTCAGTTGGCTTCGGTAGGGGCTTTGAATGCGCTGGCAAAGACGCGGCGCCAGGCGATCTGGCGGGTGGAGGAAGCGAAAATGGAGCAGGGCGACCTGTTTGCCAGTGCTGGCTTTGGGAGTGGAGGAGCGTGCCAGGAGTCTGCCAAGGTCGCAGAGTCCCCTTTGCCGGAAATGTCCTACAACGAAAGGGTCCAGGCGGATTATTCAGGAATGGGATTAACGTCAGGGCGTCATCCCATGGCTCTGATTCGCGCTTCGTTACCCAAGTCGATTCTGCCGGCCATGTTGATGAATCAGCAGCCTGACGGAGCGCGAGCTTCGACGGCAGGGGCGGTGATTTGTCGGCAGCGCCCGGGAACGGCGAAAGGCGTGGTATTCATCACGCTTGAGGACGAAACGGGGCTGTCGAACAGCATTGTCTACGCGGACCGTTTCGAAGAGTTTCGCCTCACGATTACGATGGAGGCTTTTCTGCTGATCTCGGGAACGATTCAGCAGGGGGACGGTGTGACGCACCTGATGGCGGAGCGGATCGAACCGCTCTCGACGACCCAGTCGCTGCCGGCCGGGTCGTCACACGATTTTCACTGATCAGTGAGCGTGGCCGTGATGACCTGTGCCAAGGTGAATCATGAACTGCAGCCAGGCAACGTGCTCGCTGGTGAGGTCGTCGCTGTGGTTGTAATCATACTGAATGCGGCCTCGCACCATGTTGTTCGGGCCGAAGTAACAAGTGGCGGCAGTAGAAAAACGCTGGCGGCTGGCGATTTCAGCCACATCGACATCGGAAACCCATCCATAACGGAAGCCAAGCGTGCAAGCATCGGACAAGCCATACAGTGCCGTAGCGGAGATGCCGTAGTCGTTGAACTCACCAGGAGTTCCATCTTCATACATGCCGTTCACCTGTCGGCCGATAAAATCACCGCTAAGCTGGAGCGCGCCAGCACCGAAGCCGTGTCCATGACCATCGTGAGAACAACCATTGAAGATCTTCCGGGCTCCGACACCGTAAATTACCGAGTTGCGTCCGAATCCGTTTTCACCAATGGCGAACGAACCGGAGAAGACAAGACTCTCGTCGCTGGGGAAAGGAACCTTTACGTCGAAAGTGAAAAAGTTTTCCTCAATGTTGCCCTCATCGGCCTCGAAATGATTTTCCTCGTGCTCTTCTTCATCATGATCGTCTTCGTCATGATGCTCCTCTTCGTCGTGATCTTCTTCGTCTTCGTCACCATGTCCATGTCCAAGTCCATGTCCATGGTCATGACTGCGAGCGCGGCCAAAACCGAAAGTGAAGAGCGGACCGCCATTACCACGACCGCCGGGAACAAAAGCAATCTCACCACCCTGGCTGATGAGCTCGGCTTCGTTCAGCATGCGAGCATCGACAAGGTTTGAGTTAACAAAGTCCCAAGCGTGCAAGTGTCTCTCGTTCTGGCTGCCGAAGGCTGAAAGAAACTGACCTGCTGTCAGCACAAGGGAGTCGTTAAGAACGACTTCAAGCTTTGCCTCTTCAAGTTCAGCTTCCCACTCTTCATCTGTCTGATGGCCAAAGCCAGTAATCAAAGCGTTGACGGACTCGCTGAAATGTAGGCCGATATCCAGGTCGATTCCCTGAAAAACGGCATCGTCGAGGGGATCGTGCTCAGAAGTGGCAAACTCACCGGCGCTACTACCGGATTCGAAAGCTCCGGCAGTGCCGATCACGAAGAGATTAGCACTGACAAAGCCGGGAGCTGCATCATTCAGTATCAAAGCGTCGGAACTGGAATGATCGTGACCGGAGTGATCACTGTGATCGTGGCCGGAATGATCTACGGGGTTGGATTGGGTCGTTTGTCCGGCGTGCTCGTGGCCAGAGTGGCCAGAGTGGTCTGCGTGGTCGGCATGATCATGATCGGAGTGGTCAGCGTGATCGTGACCGGAATGGTCGTGGTCATGGCCATGATCCGCGTGATCATGGCCATCCGTTGACTCTTGCGCGATAATTGGTGAGACGTAGCAGAAGGGGGCAATCGCAAATGCCAGGGAAAACAGGAGATAACGTTTCATGAAGCAGAAAAATTAGCAGTTAAGGTGCCAAAAACTGCAATTATGTTGCATTAAGCAATTAGCGCAAGCGCTTAATGCAAGTTTTGTGCGATTTAATTTCAAGGGAAGTGAAACACCTGCGTGGCAGTGCGTTTTTAGAAACCACGTTATCGCGTGATCGCCTAAGAGGCGCTGGCTGTCGCATTGTTACAAATATCGATCGCGTCCGGCCAATACGCTCTGGTTGGCTGTGATACTGTTCTGGCACGTTCTGATGAGACCCAACCCTCTTAAGTCGATCACCCAACTCTGTTGGATTGCCGTTGCGACGGTATTAATGGCTGCTCCAAGCCGCGCAGATGAAGAAGCAGGCCGCAAGTTCTATGCGGAGCAGGTCTATTCGATCCTGGAGGAGCGTTGCTTCAGTTGCCACGGGGGAGAAGATCGCATCAAAGGACATTTTCGGATCACCAATCGTGAAGGGTTGCTTCGAGGGGGAGACTACGGCCCGGGATACGATATTGAGAATCCCATGGGGAGCCTGGTGCTCACCATGCTGAGCTACAAAGACGATGAGCACCAAATGCCGCCAAAGGCGAAACTGCCGGAGGAGGAAATCGCTGTCCTGACTCAGTGGGTGGAAATGGGAGCCCCGTACGATCCGGCGCTCGAGATTGCCGGCAAAGAGGGCGAAGGAAAGCGTGGTTTCACGGTTTCCGAAGAGAGCCGGAACTGGTGGGCCTATCGTCCGTTGCTGGGAGCAGAGCCTCCGAAGGTCAGCAATGCTGAGTGGAACAGCAATGGAATCGATGCCTTCGTCAAGGCTCGTCTGGATGAGGAGGGTTTGAAACCGAATCCTGTAGCAGAGCCGGGCGTTCTGATTCGCCGCCTCTTCTATGACCTGCTCGGTTTGCCGCCGACTCCTGAAGAAGTCGAGGCCTTCGTCAAGGCCAGTGCATCCAATCCGGAGAAGGCCTACGCCGATCTCGTCGAAGATTTGCTGGCCCGCCCGCAATACGGCGAAAAGTGGGCCCGTCACTGGCTCGATGTGGTGCGCTATGCGGAATCGAACGGTTTTGAAAGGGACAATCCCAAGCCGCACATCTGGCGCTATCGGGATTATGTCATCGACGCTTTCAACAGCGATAAGCCTTACGATGTTTTCCTGACGGAACAGTTGGCCGGAGACGAGATCGACCACCCGACCATGGAGTCAATGGTGGCGACCGGATACCACCGGCTTATGCAGTGGGACGACGAACCGGCCGACCGCCGGCAGCATGTCTACGATGTCCTGGCTGATAACGTGCTGGTAACGAGCGAGGCGTTCATGGCGACGACCCTGAACTGTGCGAGATGCCACGATCACAAAGCTGATCCGATTTCGCAGAAGGACTACTATGCCTTCATGGCAAATTTCGGCGGGGTAACTCATTACGAGACCGCTGGCACGCTGGTGCATTGGAATTCGCCCGAAGAAAAGGCGGCATTTGAAAAACAGAGAGCGGCCAGACTCAAGGAAATGACGGAGAAGCGTGAATCGCTTCGGGGAGAGATCACGACGATTCTTGAGGAAGAGGGTATTGCGAGCTCTGGAGAGAAGGTCACGACCTTTATCGATGATTCCCGCGGAAAACCCGCGCAGTGGTTTTACACCACATCCAGGCCGACCGATGACTGGAAGGAAGTCGGGTTCCTGAACAAATCGTGGTTCAAGGGCTATGGCGGCTTCGGTGCCGGGAATCCTCCCAATTCGAACATCAGATCCAAGTGGGACACTGAAGAAATCTGGATGCGAGCTACCTTTGGCTTAAAGACTCTCCCGGAGTCTCTCGCGTTGGAAATCTATTACGACGAAGATGTGGAGGTGTATCTGAACGGTGCCCTGGTATTTGAGGCGAAGGGCTACGTGACCGAGCCCCAGGTCATTCCTCTTTCAGAAGCCGCCGTGGACGTTCTGCAGACAGGAAAGAATGTCCTCGCCGTGCACTGCCGTCAGTCTGGCGGGGGTCAATACATTGATGTGGCCCTTCGATCGAAGGCATCTCCAAGCTCGATTGAGAGCCTGCTGACCGGCGCTGGAGGGAAGAAAGCGAAAGCTACTGTCTCCAAGTTAGCGGGTCGCGACCTGATTGGTGAGTTTGAGAAGAGCGTTACCGATATCATCAACCTGAAGAAGCAGAAGTCCGGGACGCCCCTGAATGTTGTCACGGAGAAAGCGAATCCGGGCCCGATGCACATTCACCTGCGCGGCAGTGCTCATGCTCTGGGTGAGGAAGTATTCCCGGGGGTCCCCGCAGTGCTTGGCAGTGACGGTTCGGACCCCGGTGAACTCACTTCGGAACCGGTAAAGCATGATGAACACAAGTCTTCCGGACGCCGCCTCGCCCTCGCTCAGTGGATGACAGGTGAGGGGAACCCGCTCACTTCCCGGGTCATGGTGAACCGGATCTGGCAGCATCACTTTGGCACCGGGATCGTGGCGAGTTCCTCCGACTTTGGAACTCTCGGAGAAGAACCAACTCATCCGGAACTTCTCGACTGGTTGTCTGCCGAGTTTATTGAGGGCGGTTGGGGCATCAAAGACATGCACCGTCTCATCCTCAACAGCCGCACCTATCGGCTCTCGTCTGAACCTGACAGTGCTAACCTCGCGGTCGATCCCCAGAACCACAATCACTGGAGGTTCTCGATGCGACGCCTCACCGCCGAGGAGTTGCGCGACACAATTCTGGCGATGTCAGGAAAGTTGAA
>JABSSQ010000133.1 GCA_013213905.1 Verrucomicrobiales bacterium
ATTGACGCAACGGTACAGGAATTGCGTGAGGAGCGAGAAGCAGTTTCAGATCTACTGCCCTGAAATTGTTGAAATTTTGGAAAACGTAATCATTAAACCCTGTTAAACCTTTCGGCATACCCTGTTGACTACGCGGTGGTTCAGGCTTAAATCAGCCACCCCCTGAACCTGTAAAAATCAGCTACGTTAACGGGGCCAATTTTTGTTAAACTTTTAGACAGTTTATCCGGCGTTTTACGTCCTTCGCCGTGAGTTGGGTGTCACAAAAAGGCACTCCGGCTCACGGAATTGTAGTTTTACACTGACCGCATTAAAGAACATGTCCGATAGCCAAACTGCGCAGCGAGAGCCCCTGGCCATCATTGGAATTGGTTGCCGCCTTCCGGGCGGTGTCACCGGTCCTGAGTCATTCTGGAACCTGATGATGGAAGGCCGCTCGGGAATCGTTCCTGTGCCAGCCGACCGCTGGAACCGTGAAAGGTGGTACCACGAAAACGTGGATATCCCGAGTAAGATGATCACCAAGTGGGGTGGGTTCATTCATAATCACGATCAGTTCGATGCTCAATTTTTCGGGATCTCGCCCCGGGAAGCACTGCGCATGGACCCTCAGCAACGCTGGTTGCTGGAAACCTCCTGGGAGTCTCTGGAGGATGCAGGTATTTCACCTGAAAGTCTGAAGGGCACCGAGACTGCGGTCTACGTCGGTATCGCTTCAAACGACTACGCCAATGTCGCTCAGAGTGATCCTAAGAACGTTGACGTTCACACGAACTCCGGTTCGACGCTTTCGATTGCTTCGAATCGTATTGCGTATCTCTTTGACCTTAAGGGGCCCGCGGTCTCTGTCGATACGGCCTGTTCTTCTGCGCTCGTGGCCATTAACCTCGCTTGTGAAAGCGTCTGGTCAGGTCAGGCCACCATGGCTCTTGCTGGTGGTGTGAACGCTCTCCTGACGCCTGATGCGTCCATCGGTTTCTCCAAGGCGACAATGCTGTCTCCTTCTGGTCAGTGCTTTGCCTTTGACGACCGCGCCAACGGTTATGTCCGTGGCGAGGGCGCCGGCATGTTCGTGATCAAGCCGCTTTCTCAGGCGAAAAAGGATGGCGACCGCATTTACTGCACCATCCGTGCTGCAGTGATCAACCAGGATGGTAATACCTCTTCGATGACCGTTCCGGGTATTGAGACCCAGGCCGAGATGCTGCGCATCGCCTACGGTCAGGCAGGCCTCGAGCCCAAGCGTGTTCGCTACATGGAGGCTCACGGAACCGGCACGCCGGTGGGTGACCCCATCGAGACGACAGCGCTCGGTCAGATTCTTTCCCAGGGCCGCGACGAAGGCGATTACTGCCTGCTCGGTTCTGTGAAGACCAATGTCGGTCACCTTGAGTCAGGATCCGGTGTCGCCGGACTCGCCAAGGCGGCTCTCGTCCTGCACCACGACACGGTGCCGGCAAACCTCAATTTCAAGAACCCGAATCCCGATATTCCTTTCGAGGAGTTCAAGTTCAAGGTCGCGACTGAAAACCAGCCGCTGCCGCACCTCGACGGTCACCTTCCGGTGGTCGGCGTGAACAGCTTCGGTTTCGGTGGAACTAACTCTCACATTGTGCTCGAAGCCGTGCCGGCGGAGGACAAGGTCGAAGCTGGTGCCCCGATCGAACTGAAGGGTGGCAAGAAAGCCGAGCGTCCTGTGCTGCTTCCGGTCTCCGGACGTGGCGACGATGCGCTTCGCGACACCGTCGTGCGCTGGCGACGATTCCTCCGCGCAACCGGCACGGACATTGCAAACATTTCCGCTGCGGCCGGCTCCAAGCGTGAACACCACGACAACCGTCTCGCTTTCATTGGCGACGACAAGGACGCACTCATTCATGAGATGACTGAGTGGCTGGCAACCGGTGAGGGCGAGAGCGC
>JABSSQ010000134.1 GCA_013213905.1 Verrucomicrobiales bacterium
ACCGCTGATGGGTGAAGCGGCGATGCTTTTGCCGATGAAGAAACTCTCCCGTCGATCTGCCGTGACCACTTTGTTAGGAACGCTTCCTGCCCTCTCGGCCGGTAGCAGCCTCACCCGGGGATGGGCCGCAGAGGTGGAAGCTCCGCTCAAAGGGAGAATCTACAAAACCCTCAAGATCGGGATGGTTAAGGAGGGTAGTTCAATGGCGGAGAAGTTTGATATCGCCCGTGCTGCCGGGTTTGACGGGATCGAACTGAATGCCCCTGGATTCGATGTCGACGAGGTCGCATCAGCGGTTGAGTCGACCGGGTTTCCTGTCGACGGAACCGTGTGCGGCAGTCATTGGAAAATTCGTCACTCCGATCCGGACGAATCAGTTCGGGCCCAGGCGCTCGCGAATCTGAAGCAGGCCTTGATTGATACCAAGGCGGTCGGTGGACATACCGTTCTCCTGGTGGTGGGACATGGAAAAGACGGAACCGAGGAAGAGGTCTGGCAGCGCAGCGTCGCCAATATTCGGGAAGCCGTTCCGCTCGCAGCCAAACTCGGCGTAGCGATTGCGATCGAGAATGTCTGGAATCAGTTCGGCTATGATCACGATGGTGGTAGCGATCAGACCGCCGAAAAACTGGTCAAATATGTCGACGAGTTTGAATCGCCCTGGGTAGGGATGCAGTTCGATATCGGGAACCACTGGAAGTATGGCAACCCCGGGGACTGGATTCGCGAACTTGGAAAACGGGTGGTCAAACTCGATATCAAGGGCTTCTCCCGCGAGGAGGGCAAGTTCAAGGGCATTGGGGAAGGGGACCTCGACTTCGACGATGTGCGTCGGGCGCTTCTCGAGATCAACTTCTACGGCTGGTGCGCTGCCGAAGTGGGTGGCGGTGATTCAGCCCGGCTTAAGGAAGTGGCCGGCCGCATGGATCGAGTGCTCGGTCTCGCCTGACATACGGTTGCGCCTGACCCACGGTTGCGCCTAACAAAAAGGGAAGGCCGGTTTGAGCCGGTACCTTCCCTTGTCTTCCCTTGTCTTCCCTTGTCTTCCCTTGTCTTCCCTTGTGATGGGGTTCCTGTTGGAGGAGAAGTTTTCTACTCTTCCTTCTCCTTCTTTCCTCCGATGCCGAGGACTTTGAGGAGCACGACGACGATCACGAGAACACCCGTCAGGATAGGAACGAGCATTCCAAGAGAGAAGCCGCCTTCATCGTCATCGACTGAAACGGGGCGGGGGCGTTCTTCCTTATCTTTGCTGGAGGAAGAAGACTGACTCTTCGGTTTGTCTTCCGCGTCTTCTTTCTCTTCCTTCTTCACGCCGGAAAGAGCATTGAATGCGTCCGTGGTAGAAGCCTTTTCACTCTTCTCAGCGTCCTCCTCTGTGCCTTCGCCTTCGGTTTCCCCTTCGCCCTCAGCGCCTTCGCCGTCTTCTTCGCCTTCGCCTGACTTCTTCAGGTTCTGGGCCAGTGACTGGGAGGCGGCCGCTTCAGCGGCCGCTTTCTCTTTTTCCGCTTCAGCGGCGAGGCGGTCGTTGAGCTTCAGGTTGAGAGCCGCAATGTAGGAACTGGGGCCGGATTTGCTTTTACTGCTCCGGCTTTTGCTGACGCTTTTACCGGAGAGGGCGGCGGCTTCGGTGAGTTTGGTTTTGGCCGCCGCGAGCTGGCCCTCCGCGATCATCTTGTCGACCTCGACCAGTTGCTCTGCCTGTGTCTTGAGCAGCGCGGCGTCGAGTTGCTTGATCCGCTCGAGCTCGGTCACGGCAAGGTTGATGTAGGAATCCACGGCATCCTTGGAGCGGCCATTGAGGGTGATCCACTTGATGCCGTTCTTCTTATCGGCGTCGATAGCGGCATCAATTTGTGCCTGCTCACGGGCGCGGGCGGCATCAATCTGAGCTTTGCCGACTTCGTCGAGCGTTTCGCGATTGCGCTCGAACTCCGCGTTCCGATATTCGACGTCCCGCGAGACCTTCTGCAGCTGCCCGCCAAGACTCGGAATCACGTTGAGAGCGACCTCGATCGATTCCGCAAAAGCCGGGCTGCCATAGTATCTTTCTTCGAGTGTTTCGAACTCGCGCATCGCGCCGATCAGGCTGTTGTAGTTACCGCCCGCGGCCGCTCGCTTCATGGACAGCAAGCGGACCTTGGACGCTGTGAGAGCCTTGAACTCCTCTTTTTGCTGAGGGCTGATCCATTCTGCCTCAAGTTTGATGAAGCCTCGCTCCACCTTGTCGAGTTCCTCTTCCAGGGTGGCCTTGATTTCCTTTACCTTGGGGGCGTGCGCGCTGTCCGGAAAGGCCGACAGAAAAGCGTCGGGGCCGGTGGTGATCATGGATTTGTAGGCACTTGCCGGCAGGAGTGATGCGGTTGGGAGCATCTTTTCGAGTTTGGCAAACTCGACGTTATCGGGAGCCTCTTTGATGATTTCTGCGATATCAGCGCGTGAGAGCAGCTTGGTCTCTTTAATGGAGGCGGAAACGGCGACTTCGATCTTCACGAGGTCGTCGGATTCGTAGACAATCGTCCCGGTAATGGTTTCTCCATTCTTCAGCTTGATGTCATCGGCAAACGAAGCTGTAGAAAGAGATGCTGCGGCAAAGAGGCCGGCTAAAACGAAAGAGAAGGAGGAATGTTTCAACATCATCGAAGGATTTTGTGAGATATGACTGATTTTAGGAAGGCGGAAAACATACAAAAACGGGTTGGTTAAGACAACCTTATTGGAAGTATTTCGGAGATTCTTTTTAGGAAATTGGTCGAGAGACCTGGAATTTGGGTTAAAGTTTACGAAATTTTAAAATTAATGGGGACAACGTTCGCTTTGGTTAGTCAAAAAGGTGGGGTCGGCAAATCCACCGTCGCTGTGAATCTGAGCTATTCTCTGGCTCGTCGTGGTTGGAAGGTCCTGCTGGTAGACGCTGATATTCAGGGAGGTGTGGGTTTCTCGCTCACCGAGAAGGCCAAGAGTGCGATGGGCTATTACGATTTCCTGACGGATGAGTGGATCTGTGATCAGGAAGAACTCTCGTCGGCTATCATTGAAACCAATCTTCCCGGTCTCGCATTGATGACACGCGGGTCGCGGGAAGCGCTCGATCGCATCCTGGTCGATCCCGAGGCCGGTTGGGCAACCCGCGAGCGTATCGAGGCGCTCGACAAGATGATCGGTGCGCTCGACTACGACATCGTGATCTACGACACGCCCACCGGTATCAGTCGGGTGACCATGGCCATCGGGCGATGTTCGGAATGGATGCTGGCCCCCCAGCGTCCTGAACCGCTTTGCCTGCGCAGCCTGCCGCAGATCCTCAGGATGATTGCGGCCGTGCGAGCCGGACAACCGGAGAGCGAAGGCCCCAAACTTGCCGGGTTTATTCTCTCTATCTCGGATCCTGACGATCCTTCCAATCTGGAGGACCAACGTGAGTTCCGCGATCTGCTTCCGGTGGAACTGGTATTTGAAACTGTCATTCCCGATCATCGGGATTTCAGGGAAGCCAGTCGCGTCGGTGTGCCGGTGGCAATGCTGAGGGAGCGCCCCTCACCGTCGTCCTTAATTTTCGACCAACTGGCAGCGGAGTTGGAAGCTAAAGCGAATCTCTACGATGAGATGGAGCATGAGGTGGGGAATTTGAATGACTATGCACGACTCGTGGATTGATCGGGACGAGTTCGACGAACTCGTTGGGGCCTTCTCAAAAAAGAAGAAGCCCTCCAGAAAAAAGGGGAGTCGTCGAACGGCTCAGCCTGAGAATGATGACGCACCGGCAGAAACATCATCGGAGGAAGCACCTGTTCTCGACGCTGAAGTGACGGCAAAGGACCGTTTGCGTGAGAAGGTGAAGCAGAAGAAGTCCGGAAAAAAATCTCGAAAGGCCAGGGAAGCGAAGGCGGAAAAAGTCGCCAAATCGAGGAAGAAAAAGAAGAAGCCGGCTAAGTCGAAAAAGGGACCCGCGAAGCAGAAAACGAAAGCTGAACCGGAGTCTCCTGAGGAAGAGTTTGAGCCTCTACCTGAGATCGATTTTGAAGAGCAGATTGCCCGGGAGGAAGATAAAGGGGAGTCTCTCGATGCCATTCCGTTCTTGAAACAGGATGTGGCTTCTGAAGAGGAACCGGTCGCCGAAGAGGAACCGGTCGCCGAAGAAGAGCCGGT
>JABSSQ010000135.1 GCA_013213905.1 Verrucomicrobiales bacterium
AGAGCCACACCACTTCCAACCCGACTACGTTCGCCCAGTATGGTGCGCTTGCCGCGCTCCAGGGACCTCAGAACATGATCGAGGACATGGTGGAGGAATACGACATGCGCCGTCAGTACATGCTGAGCCGCCTCCAGAAGATCAACAATATCGAGGTGATTGAGCCGGAAGGCGCTTTCTACTTCCTCGTCGACACGACCAAGATCGGTCTGAATTCCATGAACCTGACCGAGAAGCTCCTGTCCCGTTACCTCGTGGCAGCGGTTCCCGGTGCGGCTTTCGGTTATGACCAGTCCGTTCGTCTCAGCTACGCGACGAGCCTTGATATCATCAAGAAGGGGCTCGACCGCTTCGAGGAGTTCTGCCTCGCGCACTAAGGAGTTTTTAGTTCTTAGTATTTAGTCTTTAGTGGCCGGTAGTCTATGACTGCCGGCCATTTTTTTGGTAAAACGGTCATCCTGATTTTGAAAACGCTCTGGATAGATCACGACCATGAAGCTTTCGAGGACTGGGTCGCCCTGCGTCAGCGGGTGCTTCGTGAACCTCTTGGCCTGATGTACTCGCATACGGACATCCAGGCGGAGCGTGGGCAGCGCCATTTGACGGGGTGGATGAAAGGCAACCTGGTTGGCGGTTTGATTCTGACCGACCGGGGAATGCCGCCCGGCGACTGCAAAATTCGCCAGGTAGCCGTTCGGGAGCGAATCCAGGGAACCGGAATCGGGCGGGAGTTGATGGAGGTCGCGATGGATGCCGCCCGCGAGGATGGCTACCAGCGTATCGTGCTTCATTCCCGGAAGAATGTGATCCCTTTCTACAAACGTCTCGGCTTTGTGGAGGAAGGAGAAAAGTTCTTTGAGGTCGGCCTTCCCCATCGACGCCTGGTGCTCGAACTGTAAATGGAGGGTCGCGCTCCCGCGCGACCGAGGAACTCTCTCCGGCTCCAAGGTGACGGGTTTCCATTCCCGGTAGAATTTACCGGGCAAGCAAGAGCTTGCCCCTCCATGAGCATCAGGCCGTGAGAGCATAGTCGCTTGCCAAAGCCGGCAATCGACCCGATGGCTTTGGCAGATGTCCCCTGAACTGGAATTGGCCACGGCAGCGGCCCGCGAGGCGGGTGCTTTGCTTCGAGAAAACGTAGATGCCGATCTCGATGTCAATGAAGTGCATGCCCACGACATCAAGCTGGCTCTTGATGTGAAGAGCCAGAAGCTGATCGAGTCCCGCATACTCGAAACGTTTCCCGATCACGCCATTTACGGTGAAGAAGGAATTGCCGGCGACCAGGGCAGCGACACCCAGTGGATCGTCGATCCCATCGACGGCACGGTGAATTTCTTTTACGGCCTGCCCCATTTCTGTGTCTCTATCGCGATGCGGCGCGCAGGCGAACTCAAGGTCGGTGCCATCTACGATCCCTCGATGGATGAGATGTTTGCGGTCGATTTCGAGGGCCCCGCCACCAGGAACGGCGAGCCGATTCGACCCAGTGAGCGCGCCACGCTTGCGGAGGCCGTTGTCACGATCGGGTTTTCCAAGAGCAAGGATGCGATCGAAGCCGGACTCGCCCGCTACGGCCGCATCGCCAACCGCGTCCGTAAGACCCGCATGCTGGGCAGCGCCGCCCTGGCCCTGGCCTACATTGCCTGCGGCCGGCTTGACGCCTACATCGAGGAGCAGATCAGTATCTGGGACATCGCTGCCGGTCAGTTGATGCTCGAACGCGGAGGCGGCACCGTCGAGCTGGTGACGTCCTCCTCCAACCCCGACAAATCTTCGATTGTTTCCAGTAACGGGAAGCTCGACTTTGAGGATATTCTTTAAGCCATGAGATACCGCAGTGGAATTGGATACGATGTGCATCAGTTCGCCGAAGGGCGTCCGTTGATTCTGGGTGGCGTGGAAGTGCCTCACACCAAGGGGCTCTCCGGGCACTCCGATGCCGACGTGCTCTCCCACGCGATCGCCGATGCGATCCTCGGGGCGATTGGTGAACCTGATATTGGTTACTGGTTTCCTCCCACTGACGACAGCATCGAAGGCATCAGTAGCCTCAAGATTCTCGAAAAAGCGGCTGAGCTGGTTCGGGAGAAAGGTGGCGACATCGAAAACATCGATTCCACGCTCATTGCCGAGGCACCCAAGGTCATGAAACACGCTCCGGCGATGAAAGAAAAGATCGCGGAAGCACTCGGGATGGATGCGGCCGATATCGGGATCAAGGCGACCACCAACGAGACGATGGGTTTCGTCGGTCGGGAGGAAGGGATCGCCGCTCTTGCCTCCGCCTCGATCGCTTTACCTGACAGGAGCTGAAAAATCGCTGCCTGATAGGTGCAAAGCAGTGCATCACGTAGTAGGTTGGGAGCGTTCCGGTTACGGACCCTTCTATGGATGCGGTAGGACAGTTCATTGATCAGCACTGGAGGCAGGCCCTCGAGGTCATGATCCTGTGGGTCATTATCTACAACACCTACCGCTATTTCCGCGCAACTCGCGGGGCCCGCATCTTCACCGCACTGGTCGGTATCTACATCGGGATGACACTCCTGTCCGAGTCGCTCGACCTCACCGTGATCGGCTGGCTGCTGAAATACGTGTCCGTCTTTCTCGCTATTGCCCTGATCATTATCTTCCAACCGGAGTTGCGTCGCGCGCTTGCTGAGCTGGGCAGTCACCGGTTTTTCTCCTCGATGAATGAGAAGTCGCGAACCCAGCTGGCCGAGGACCTCATTGAAATCGTGGAAACCCTGTCGGGGCAGCGGGTTGGCGCCTTGATCGCGATTGAGCGCAGCATCGACCTCAAGCAGTACCTCGATACCGGGACGCGGTTGGACAGTGAGCTGACACCCGCCCTCGTCTACACCATTTTCCACAGCGGAACCACCTTGCATGACGGTGGGCTCATTGTCCGAATGGCTGATGAGCGACTGCTCGGAGCCGGATGCCTTTTCCCTGTGATCCAGCGCGAGCTCAAGGATCCCGGCATTGGTCTGCGCCACCGCGCTGCCATGGGCATTACGGAGGAGTCCGACGCCATTGCCCTGGTGGTATCGGAGGAGACAGGTGCCATTTCCATCGCCATCGGGGGCAAGCTGGAGCGCGACCTCGAAGAGAAGGAACTGCGGGAGCGCCTCATCGACCTCCTGAGTAACCCGGAGGCGGAAGCTGAAGAAGACGAAGAGGAGGAAAAGAGCGATGATTAAGACCTTCTTCGTAGAAAGCTGGCTGGCGAAGCTCCTCTCCCTCGTTATCGCGACGGCGATCTGGTACATGATCAAATCGCACCTCGATTCGGAAAAGCCGACCTTTCCTGTTCCGGGCACCGGGACGCCGCCGCCAAAGACATCAACCGTTCCCGGGCTGGAGGAAACTATTCTTGCTCCCTTGACGACACCGGTTCCCGGCGATAAGTCCGGCAACTGACTTTCACGGAACATGAGTGACACCAAGAGACAGTTCTTCGGAACTGACGGCATTCGCGGCAAAGCCAATGTTTACCCCCTGACGCCGGAATTTACCGTGCGCCTCGGGCAGGCCGCGGCCGAAGTGCTGCTGGAAAAAAACGATGCTTCGCGCGAGTGGCCCACTGTCGTCATCGGCAAGGACACCCGCCAGTCTGGCGATATGCTGGAGCAGGCCATCGCTGCCGGGTTAAATTCCCGGGGGGTTGACGTTTATCTCGCCGGTGTTGTCCCGACTCCGGCTGTGGCCATGCTGACCCGAAAGCGTGGTGCGATCCTCGGTGTGGTGATTTCTGCCTCCCACAATCCTTTCGAAGACAACGGCATCAAGTTCTTCGGGCCCGACGGCTTCAAGTTCGATGACGCCTTCGAACTCGAGATTGAGCGACGGGTGCTCGCCGACCCAACCTCTCACGAAGGCGCCACCGGGCGCTGCTTTCAGCTTGAGAACGCGGTCGAAGACTACGTCGCTTTTGTTCGCGAGGGCGTCGGCAACGACAACACACTCCTTGAGGGCATGACCATTGCCCTCGACGCGGCCAACGGCGCGAGCTACCAGACCAGCGCAGCTGCGCTCCATTCGCTCGGCGCCCAAGTGACCTCCTTTCATAACCAGCCCAACGGCATCAACATCAACGCTGATTGTGGCTGCACCCACGCTGAAGTCATCGAATCCCTAGTCAAAGAAACCGGTGCCCAGATCGGGGTGTCCCACGATGGCGACGCCGACCGCGTCCTGCTCTGCGACGAGAACGGTTCCGTGCTCGACGGCGATGAGATCATGGCCATCGCCGCCGTGCACATGATCGAAGAGGGCACCCTCAAGGACAACACCCTCGTCGCCACCGTGATGAGCAATGCCGGACTCGAGGAAGCCGTCCGCAACGCTGGCGGCCAGGTCATTCGTGCCGGTGTCGGCGACCGCTACGTGCTCGAAAAGATGAAGGAGCACGGTTACAACCTTGGTGGTGAGCAGAGCGGCCACTTCATTTTTCTCGATCATAATACCACTGGTGACGGGCTTGTCTCCGCGTTGCAGTTGTTGCGCATCGTGAAGAAGACCGGCCAGCCGCTCAGTGAGCTGCGGAAAGTGCTGACCAAGTTCCCTCAGGCTCAGCGCAATGTCAGGGTTTCGAAGAAGCCGGAGGTGGAAGAAATGGAAGCCGCTGCCAAGGTCGCCGAGATCGAGAAGGAGCTCGGTGACAGTGGGCGTGTCCTGATTCGTTACTCTGGCACGGAACCGCTGATGCGGATTCTCATCGAAGGGCGTGATGCCGACATGATCGAGCGCCAGATCGACGATCTCGCTGCAGCGATTCAGGCAGAAATTGGCGAGTGATGAAAGGTGGGCTGTTTATCACCGGGACCGACACCGACGTTGGTAAGACCTGGGTGGCAGTTCGCTTGATTGAAGCGCTCCGGGAGCGCGGCGTTGACGCGGTTGGCATGAAGCCGATTGAGAGTGGCAGCACGAAAGACTCCGAGGCCCTGCTGGCCGCGTCGAGTCGTGAAGACCTTGGTTTGCGCGATGTGAATCCTATCAACTTGAGCGAACCGGTAGCGCCGGCCGCGTCGAGGGATGGAGTGACGATCGATTTTGATCAGCTCTGCCAGGCTTACCGGGATCTCGCAGCGAAGAGCGAACTCGTATTCATTGAAGGTGCCGGCGGTTGGGTCGTGCCGGTGGATGAATCTCGCACGATGGTGGATTTGGCAGTTCAGTTAGAACAGCCTGTGTTGATCGTGGCGGCCAATCGCCTTGGCGTGATGAATCACACGCTACTGACCGTGAAGGCGGTGCAGGCCGCCGGTTTGGAGTGCGTGGCGTATTGCTGAACACCTTTGGCGAGAGCGGTGACGATGTGTCTCGCGGGACGAATGCTGAGGTGTTGCGGCAGCACCTCGGCGAGGTGCCTTTGTTTGAGTCGGTGGAGGAAATGATCGACGTCAGGAATTTAGCATTTTCCCTGCTGGACTAGAAATGGCATTGCCACAATGCTCACTTGGGAAGGTTGAACGAATGATCGCCCCATCGATGCTAAATGAGTTTAGAACAGTTTTCGTTTCTACTTGGTAGTGCGTATCGACCGAACGTTGGATTGCCCCGAGCTAGCGTTGCGTTTGCTCCCGGAGCCGTAAAAAGAAGGGAATGTCCAAAATGTGGGGCGATGACCACAAGGAGTGTCGATTATTCGCGTGCCACGGGTCGTTTCGCCAGTGATCCCCTCATTCCGTCGGATCAAGACTCTTTTGGAATGGGCGATATGATCATAAGTGAACGAATGCTGTCTGATCTGAAATCAGAGGGAGTTTCCGGCTTTCGTGCTCATCCGATTCGCCTGTTCGCGACACCTGGCCCAGGAAAGCAGACAGAAGTGAGCTACCTGAGTGTTTTTCTCCTGGAGATATTGGGTCGTGTCGAACTCGACATTCCGAAATTCAATGGTGGTGAAGACAGCTTATGTCGTGTGTGTGGTGCCTGGAGGCCAGATTCCAGAAAACACGTTTTTGGTCATGGCAAGGTGGTTGTGCTCCCCTTTATCGAAACATGGGATGGTTCAGACTTCTGCAAATTCTCTAATTTCAGTTTTGGGGAAACACTTTGTTCACCACGAATGGTTGGATTGCAGGCGAAGTATTCGTGGAGGGGCATGTGTTTCAAAGGTCTTTCCCCGAAACTTGGTATGATTATCGAGCCCGAAGAAGAACCGGATTGGAAAGATCGTTTTGAAGAGTTGGTAAGGAAAAGGTATCCTGATCGCAT
>JABSSQ010000136.1 GCA_013213905.1 Verrucomicrobiales bacterium
CATCGCATCGAGTCCGGCCTTGAGCCCGGGGATCTCACGAAACTGTCGACGCACTTCCTCAATCATCGACATGGCCGCTCGTCCCACGGCCTCCATTGAGAGCGCTGAGAAGAGGAAGGGCAGCATTCCCCCGACAAAGAGTGACGCCACTACCTTGGGATCAGTCACCTCGATGGAAAGCTTCGCATCATGCGTCGCCTCCCATGTCGTTTTGAAAGCGGCGAACAGGGCGAGCGCCGTCAGCGCAGCCGAACCAATCGCGAAGCCTTTTCCGATCGCAGCAGTCGTATTGCCGACCGCATCGAGCTTGTCGGTGCGCTGTCGCACTTCCGGCGGCAGCTCGCTCATTTCTGCAATACCACCGGCGTTATCGGAAATCGGCCCGTAGGCATCGACCGCCAGTTGGATGCCCGTGTTGGAAAGCATCCCTACGGCCGCAATCGCGATGCCGTAGAGTCCGGCCAGTTCGTAGGAACCGAGGATCGCGACCGCAAGCACGATGATTGGCAGCGCGGTTGATTTCATTCCCACCCCGAGTCCGGAAATGATGTTCGTCGCCGATCCCGTCACTGACTGCCGGACAATTCCGATGACCGGCTTTTTGCCGGTGCCGGTGTAGTGCTCGGTGATGTAGCCAATCGCGAGACCAGCCACGAGGCCGAGTGCGATTGATCCGAACACGCCGAGACCGGAGTATTCATTTCCATCCAGCGTCCACTTCCCGGGAAGGAGCTGGCCGATGAGGATGTAGGTTCCCACGAGGAGAATTCCTCCCGCGACCAGCTCGCCCGTATTCAGCGCTTTCTGCGGATCGCCGCCTTCTTTCACCTTCACGAGAAAAGTACCGATGATCGAGGCAACGATGCCGAGACCTGCCAGCATGAGTGGCAATAGAACTCCGCCCAGCGGCAGATCGGAAAACTCCGGCAGAACCATGAACACCGAACCCAGCACCATCGTGCCAATGATCGAGCCGACATAGGACTCAAAGAGGTCAGCGCCCATACCGGCCACATCCCCCACATTGTCTCCCACATTGTCGGCGATCGTCGCCGGGTTGAGCGGGTGATCTTCGGGAATACCCGCCTCGACTTTACCCACGAGATCCGCACCGACGTCAGCCGCCTTGGTGTAGATACCGCCACCGACACGGGCGAACAGCGCGATGGAAGATGCTCCGAAGGAAAAACCTGTGATGATGGTCATCAATTTACTGATCGAGCCGGCATCGGTGCCAATGGCACTTCCAAAGATGAGGAGCAAGAGACCGAGACCGAGCAAGCCAAGCCCCACCACACCGAGACCCATCACCGAACCGCCGGCAAAGGCAATGCGCAGGCCTTCCCCCAGGCTGGTTCGCGCCGCATGCGTTGTCCGGGCATTGGCCTTGGTCGCGACCCGCATGCCGATAAATCCGGCCAGGGCCGAACAGACGGCACCGACCACAAAGGACACCGCCACAAAGGGCGAACTGTTCTCCGGGTCGCGGAATCCTCCGAGCAGCAGCAACAGGGCGACACATCCGACGAAAATGGCGAGCACCTTGTACTCCGCCCGCAGGAACGCCATCGCGCCGACCGCGATATTCTCAGCGATTTTTTTCATCGTGTCGGTTCCGGGGTCCTGCTTCGCGACCCAGGCAGATCGCCAGAAGGTGAAACCGAGAGCGAGGAGGCCAAACAGCGGAACAATTACCAGAAAGGTATTCATAGAGCAGTGGGGGTTGTATGAACGGGGTTAGGTATGGGGTTTTGACAAAAAACGGAGTCGGCTTACCAACGAACCGGATTCATTGGAGGCGTAGCCGCAGGAGATGCCCGGCAGGCAAAGAGTGAGAACAGAAAGCGGGGGTGAAGCATGACTCAACAGCGGCTCGAATCATGAGGGTTAGACTATCGAAACCTTCAATGGATGGGAAGCATTTCTTAACCTGATTTGCCCTGACATGGCGACCGGATGAAATAGCGGAAAGAAAAAGTCCCAATGTGCGGAAAGACTTCCGGTTGATTCAACGTGGACCTCCGTTTACTTCATGTCTCCGACATGAGCACCGAAACACCATCCAGCGCGACCTTGATCCAGGACACTCCGTCCCTGGAAGACCTGGAGAAGATCCCTCACACCAGCGACGGGATCTACGTGCTTCGTACTACCCAACAAAACCAGGTCCAACTCAACTTGATGTCGGACCAGAAGGCAAACATCATCATCGGAGTTTCCCTCATCTTCGGCACCATCGCCCAGCGCCAGATCATTGTCGGGAAAGAGGATTCTCTCACCATGCTGGTTCCCCTCGCCATATTGGGCATCACCATGCTGGCCTCCTTTGCTCTCGCTGTTCTCGCGGTAGCCCCTCGCCTGAGAAAGAACTCAGAGAGCAATCCGGCCAACCTTTCCAATCCGCTTTTCTTCGGATTCTTCCCCTCGGTCGACCAGAAGGACTTCTCCAGTTACCTGCTCAGCAAGTTGCACGAACCCGATTCAGCCCGGGAGCTCCTCATCCGCGATATTTATCAAACCGGTACTGTTCTGCGCCGAAAGTACCTTCTGCTTCGCTACGCCTACTTCTGCCTCGGCGCTGGCGTACTCGTTTCCGCGATCACCACGGCCATCATGATGACACAGGGGCTCGGAAAGTGATGCTTTCCTAACCGAACAGTGTCATCTGGGGATCGTCTTCCGCCGCTTCCTCTTTAACTTTGGCGCGGGAACGTTTCTTCTTGGACGGAGGTGACACTTTCTCTTCGCTCGCCTCCCCTCCTTCGAGCCCTGACAGAATATCCTTGGCCCGATCAATGATTGAGTCCGGCAAGCCCGCCAGTCTCGCCACCTGGATGCCGTAGCTCTTGTCCGCCGCTCCGGGCAGGATCTGGCGCAGGAAGATGATCTGGTCGTTCCATTCGCGGACGGCGATGTTGTAGTTGTTCACCGCATTGCGGGAATCAGCCAACTGGGTCAGCTCATGATAGTGAGTCGCGAAAAGCGAGCGGCATCCGACCTGATCATGAAGGTGCTCCACCACGCTCCAGGCGATCGACAAACCATCGTAGGTGGCGGTTCCGCGACCGATTTCGTCGAGAATGACGAGACTGTTCTCTGTCGCATGATTCGCAATCAGGGCGGTCTCGGTCATTTCGACCATGAAGGTGGACTGCCCCTTGGCGAGGTCATCACTGGCACCGACTCGAGTAAAGATGCGGTCAACCAGTCCCACCTCGGCGCTCTCGGCCGGCACGAAACTGCCGATCTGTGCCATCAACGTGATGAGCGCGACCTGGCGAATGTAAGTCGACTTACCGGCCATATTCGGCCCGGTAATGAGCATGAACCGGTTGGAGTCCGGATTCATCTCCGTGTCATTTGGCACAAACTTCTCTTCACCGATATTCTGGTCGAGGACGGGGTGACGACCGTTCTTGATGACCAGGTTCTGGGAGTTGTTCAGGAACGGCCGGCAGTAATCAAAGAGACGCGCTGTTTCAGCAAAGCCTGCCAATACATCGATCTCGGCGAGAGCGGCAGCGGTTTGCTGAATGGCCTCGAGTTGTTCCAGCACGGTCTCGCGAAGGTTGAGGAACTCTTCGTATTCCAGCGTCTTGAGTCGCTCATCCGCACCGAGAATCTTGTTTTCCACTTCCTTGAGCTCCGGCGTGATGAAACGCTCAGCGTTCGCCATCGTCTGCTTCCGGGTGTATTCCGGCGGTGCCTTTTCAAGATGCGTCTTGGTAATTTCGATGAAGTAGCCGAAGACGGCATTGTACTTGATCTTCAACGAAGGAATCCCGGTGCGCTCCTGCTCCTGTGATTGCAGCTCGGCGACCCACCGCTTGCCCTCGCTGGCAGCACTGCGCAGCTCGTCAATCGCATCGCTGTAACCGTCAGCAAAGATGCCACCCTCCTTGAGAGCCGCGGGGGGCTCCTCAGCGATGGCGCCTTCTAACAAACTGACCAACTCCGTGAAATCCCCGAGACGGCGAATCAGGTCATCGGCCAGCGCCCCGCCCCCGAGGGCGGAAAGGTGTTCGCGAATGTCGGGCACCTTGCGAAGGGAGCTCTCCAGGGCCTTGAGATCGCGGGCGTTACCGGATCCCTGGCTGAGGCGGCTGATGGTTCGCTCCACGTCGCGCACATCGGAAAAGGCTTCCCGAATTTCGTGCAGGAGAAACGATTCCCGCATGTAGGCTTCGACCAGATCCTGGCGAGCCACCAGCGTTTCCAGGTTGCGAATCGGATGCAGCACCCAGTTTCGAAGTTTGCGGGCACCCATCGGAGTCGAGGTCCGGTCGATCGCACCGAGCAGCGAAGCTTTGACTCCGCCCGAGCGGCTCGTGACCAGGTCGAGATTGGCCTGGCTCGA
>JABSSQ010000137.1 GCA_013213905.1 Verrucomicrobiales bacterium
CGGGAAGGAAGCGCAAATTCAGGGCCGGCGGTCGCTCCGCCCAAATCGTCGACGTGGGGGAATTGCTTCTGGAATTCCTTGAGATGCCGTTGTTGGAGCCCGCTCCAGACCACTACGACACCGTCGGTGATGGGTCGATCCACGAGAACCACCGACAGGGGAGCATCTGAGCAACGGATTCCGAGAAGCTTACCGTGATTCACCAGGGTTTGTTCCTCTAACTCACGCGCCGCGTAGTCCTTGAATCTGAAGGCGGCCCCGTAGGTAACGCCATCCTCAGCGGTGAAGGGATAGAACCACTGGATGTCCGAGGCCGTGAAGGTCGGCATCTTGCTGAAAAAATACTGCCGGTGCTCGCTGCCGAGTTTGACGGGAGTCACCATCTTCGGATTGCTGTTCGACTCCTCCTCGAAGTGCATCGTGATCAGGCGACTGCTTTTCGACTGCTGTCCGCCACCGTAGCACCAGAGCGAGACAGCGAGGATTGAAGCCAGAATGGTGATTCGGCGCATCATTCCCGTAATTAAAGCGGCGAAACGGTCCTCTGGCAAGTCACGTTCCGCGAAATGGGGGGGCATGAAATAGAAAGGAAAAGCGCTTTTTTTCGTTGTCCCATCTATCAACATTCGCTAGATCAGGCGCGGTAAATTGTGATACGATTGCAATCCCCCCCTCCAGAAAGTGGTTAGGTAACGAGGTAATTGAGACAAACAGCATTCCCAAGATTATGTCAGAAGAATCGACAGAAGTGATAGCCAGAGACGAAGTGAAACAGAATGAGCTGCCGGACAAGTTGCAGAAGCTCTATCTGAAGGCGGAAAGCGCTCTGGAGCTGAGGAACTGGGACTATGCCGTGAGCTTGATCCAGGCGATCCTGAAGCAGGAGCCCGGTTTCCTCGACGGTCGTCGTGCCCTCCGCTTGGCTTCCGTGAAGGCCAACGAAGGCAAGAAGGGCGTCAAACTGGGCGGCGAAGCGCTCAAGGTCATGAAGATGCAGGGGCAGGTCAAAAAGGACCCGCTCAAGGTCATAGAAGCACTCGAAAAGGAGGTGCTGGGTTCGGATCCTTACAACGCCCAGGGCAACGAATTGCTCTACGATGCGGCTCTCGCAGCAGGACTGGCCATGACGGCAGGCTATGCCCTGGAAACCGTGATCGAAGGGGACCCTGATAACATCAAGTTCTGCCACAAGCTGGGTGACTTCTACATGGATCGCGAGGCCTTTGACAAGGCAGCCGAGATCTTTGGCAAGATTGTCGAAAACAACCGTACCGACCTCGAAGCTTCCAAGAAATACAAGGATGCGACCGCGCGCGGCTCGATTGCTTCCCAGAAGTGGGACAGCGACGGTGACTGGCGTGACCTCCTCAAGGACAAAGGCGCTGCTGCCGACCTCGAGAGCGAAGGCCGCGCGGCCATGACAGGTGACCAACTCCAGGAGCAGGTGGCTCGTTTGCTTGCGGAATACAATCAGGACCAGAACAACATTACTGTTGTTAAGAAGCTGGCCGCCACCTACGAAGATCTCGAAGATTTCCAGAGTTCCTTGCAGTTTTATGAGTGGGCATTCTCTCTCTCAGCCAATGACCCCGCGCTGGAAAAGAAGGTGGCCGAAATTCGTGAGACCGTGAATTCTAATTATCTGGCTGAACTCCGCAAGTTTGTGGATGAGAATCCGGAGCATCCCGATATTGAGCAGTACAAGCAACAGCTCAAGGATGCCGAGTCAGGTCAGAAAGAGCAGCTCATTGCCGAGTCTAAGGAGCGAGTGGAGCGTAACCCCACCGACAACGATCTTCGTTACGAGCTGGGATCACGCCTCTATGACAACGAGGATTACCGCGAAGCGATTCAGCACCTCCAGCAGGCCAAGCGCAGCCCCAACCTGCGTATCAAGGTGATGAACATGCTCGGTCAGTGTTACGACCGCATGAACATGTCCGACCTTGCTGCGAGCCAGTTCGAAGAAGCGATCGCTGAACTTCAGGTGATGGACGACACCAAGAAGGAACTTCTCTACAACGTGGGACTTCTCTACGACAAGCTCGGTAACGAGGAGAAGTATCTCGAGTCCCTCAAGGAAATCTACGCCGTCGACTACGGCTACAAGGATGTCGCTGAGCGCGTTGAGAAATCCTACGGCGGCTGATGCCGGTGATTGGCTGTTAGTGACTAGCCATTGGTTTTTACGCGAAGAGCGCGGCGATTGCCGCGCTCTTTTTGTGTTCACAAACTGAAGGTGTAGTGGCCGTCCCGGATGTCGACCGTGATGGTGTCGCCGTCTTTGAACTTGCCGTCGAGCAGGTCCAGGCTGAGCGGGTCGAGCAGTCGATTCTGAATGACACGCTTGAGCGGGCGGGCACCGTAGGCGGGATCATACCCCTCCGTCGCGAGTTGCTCGAGAGCCGCATCGCTGAGGTCGAGGTTGAGCCCCTGAGCTTCGAGTCGCTTGATGACTCGAGCCAACTGGATCTTCACGATCTCACCGAGATCAGCCTCACTGAGCCGGTCGAAAATGATCGTTTCATCAATTCGGTTGAGGAATTCGGGGCGGAAGTGTCCGCGCAAGGCTTCGTTGACGAGCGCTTCACGCTGCTCCGGGTTTTCCTCGGACATGATGTATTCGGATCCGATGTTACTGGTCATGATGATGACCGTGTTCCGGAAATCGACCGTGCGTCCCTGGCCATCCGTGATGCGGCCATCATCGAGGACCTGGAGAAGCACATTGAAGACGTCGGGGTGGGCCTTTTCGACTTCGTCAAAGAGAACCACAGAGTAGGGCTTGCGTCGGACGGTTTCAGAAAGCTGTCCCCCTTCTTCGTAACCCACGTAGCCGGGAGGAGCTCCGATGAGTCGGGCAACGGCGTGTTTCTCCATGTATTCGCTCATGTCGATGCGCACCATGGCATGCTCGTCGTCGAACAGGAACTCGGCGAGAGCGCGCGAAAGCTCGGTTTTTCCGACCCCGGTTGGGCCGAGGAAAAGGAACGAACCGATTGGCCGGTTTTCATCCTGCAGTCCGGCACGAGCGCGTCGAACTGCATTGGAGACCGCCACGACAGCGTCCTTCTGGCCGATAACCCGATCCCCGAGACGGTCTTCCATGTGCACGAGCTTGGATCGCTCGCCTTCCTGGAGGCGGGAGACAGGGATGTGGGTCCACGAACTCACCACTTCGGCGATGTCTTCTTCGGTGACCTCCTCTTTGAGGAGGCGGTTGGCGTTCTGCATTTTCTGCAGCTCGGCCTTGGCCTCCGTGAGAGCGTCTTCTTTATCGGGAATCAGACCATACTGGATCTCGCTGGCACGACCGAGGTTGCCCTCGCGTTGAGCCTGTTCGAGTTCGGTGCGGAGCTGTTCGAGTTCCTCTTGAACGACATTGGCCTGATCGATGACAGACTTTTCGTTCTGCCACTGGGCTTTGAGGGCATCAGCCTGTTCCTTGAGATCGGCGATTTCTTTCTCCACTTTCTTCAGACGATCCTTGCTGGCGTCGTCTTTCTCTTTCTGAAGTGCCTGGCGCTCCATTTCGAGCTGCATGCCCTGGCGTTCGAGCTGGTCGATTTCGGTGGGCAGGCTGTCGAGCTCGATCTTGAGCCGGGAAGCTGCTTCGTCGATGAGGTCGACGGCTTTGTCAGGAAGGAAACGGTCGGAGATGTAGCGATCACTCAGGGTGGCCGCGGCAACCAGGGCCGAATCCTTGATGCGGACGCCGTGGTGCACTTCGTAGCGGTCCTTGATGCCGCGAAGAATGGCAATGGTGTCCTCAGCGCTGGGCTCGTCGATGGTGACCGGCTGGAAACGGCGCTCGAGAGCGGCGTCCTTTTCGATGTATTTGCGATATTCGTCCAGGGTCGTGGCACCAATGGTGCGCAGCTCGCCACGGGCGAGTTGCGGTTTGAGCAGGTTGGAGGCATCGACTGCACCTTCGCTGGCTCCGGCACCTACAATGGTGTGGAGCTCGTCGATGAAGAGAATGATCTCGCCATCGCTTTCGGTGACTTCTTTGAGGAACGCCTTGAGGCGGTCTTCAAATTCTCCGCGATACTTGGCTCCGGCGATCATGGAGCCAATGTCCATAGCGATAAGCCTTTTGTTTTTGAGAGAGTCGGGAACGTCGCCACTGACAATGCGCCGGGCGAGGCCTTCAGCGATGGCTGTTTTACCAACGCCGGGTTCACCAATGAGAACAGGATTGTTCTTGGTTCGTCGTGAAAGAATCTGCATGACGCGGCGAATCTCTTCGTCGCGGCCGATGATTGGATCGATCTTGCCTTCGCGTGCTATGGCGGTGAGGTCGGTCCCGTATTTCTCGAGAGACTGGTACTTGCCTTCCGGATCCTGGTCGGTGACTCGCTGATTGCCGCGGACCGATTGGATTGCCTCCTGCAAACCTGCTTCGGTCACGCCTTGCTGCTGGAGCAGGGATTTGAGGTCGGAATTGCCCTCGTTGACGATGGCGAGGAGCACGTGCTCCACGCTGGTGAAGTCGTCCTTCATTTTGCCGCGAATTTTTTCCGCGGTGTTCATGACGGCACGCAGGTCTGAACTCAGGTAGACCTGCTGACCTGCATTGCCTTGAACGGAAGGGAGATTGCCAAGCAAGGTGCTCACCTGGCTGTTCAAGGAGTCAGGATCGGCTCCGATCTTCGAGAGAATGGGCCGGGTGACACCCTCCGGTTGGTCAAGGAGAGTAGAGAACAGGTGCACGCTGCTGAGTTCGGCGTGGGAATGCTCGTTTGCCAGGCTTTGAGCAGCCTGGAAAGCTTCCTGTAGTTTTAGAGTAAATTGATTGGGGTTCATGAGCGGTGGGGGTTGCGCTCCCAAGTCTATGATGGATACGACACCAGGTCGGCGCCAAGCCATCATTGCCTTTGAAGCGGCTCCAATTGTCCTTTCTGATCTTTTAGAACAACATTGCATCTTTTTGTTCAAAAAAAAGATGAGTCAATTCTGGCTGTGACAGGTGTCGAAGAAACCGGCGAATCCTAAAAGAAAAGCATGCGCACCCCGGCAATCGCGGAGAAGGCGTAGAGCAGGTATTCGAAGATCCTTTGAGGAATGAGGTGGATCATCTTTTTGCCGATGAAGATTCCGGCAATGAGAGCGGGAAGCAGATAAAGATTCAGCTTGAGTGACTCGGGATTGATCAGTTCAAGCTGCCCCAGGAACGGAACTTTGAACAGATTCACGAGCAGGAAGAAGCGAGCGCCGACTCCAAGGAATTCCATCTTCGGCATTCGATGTACAAGGGCATAGATCGAATAAACGGGACCTGCAGCGTTTGCGAGCATGGTGGAGATACCGATCATGACGCAGCTGATCCATCGGAACACTCGCGAGTCGGGGAGGTGTTCGAGGAATTCCTTTTTAAACTCGCGGATGAGTTGGAGAATGAGCATCAACAGGATGATGCCGCCGATAACTTTTCGGGCCGTATTGTCGTCAAAGGCGTCGAGGAGCAGCCATGAGCCGACAATGGCCGCAAAGGTCACCGGAACGAAGGGCCAGATCATTTTCCAGGTCGCATATTTCCAGAACAAAGGAAGGACAATCAGGTCACAGATGACCAGCATCGGCAGAATAATGCCGACGCTGTTCTTGGCTCCGAAGAGTTCAGCGATCACCAGCACATTGACAATGGCCAGACCGGGAAATCCGGCCTTGGAGACGCCGAGGCACAGAGCCCCAAGACAGGCGAGAGCAAGGGCAGTGGTTGTGGCGTCAAATGGCATAGGGGATGGCGAAGGCCAGCGATACGGCGGGAAAGGGAGCCAATCAATTGCTTTCCTTCCGTGAGTGGGGAGACAAGCAGCTCAGGGTTTACTTCGACGAGCGAATTGATAAGGTTTTCGACGTGTGCTGTTTCTCTCAACCGGTTACTTATGTTGCCGATACCTCGATCTTCTGTCGGATGGGAGCGAAGGGGAACCAGGTTGTAATCTACAGCATGACCATCGAAGCGAGCAACGATCTGGCCATGGTGTTGCCGGTTCCGGTTGCTGAGCAACGGAACGAGGAGAGTGTTCAGTTCGTTGATCTCTCCAACTACCCGAAGTTCTTCACACAACTCGATCGTGGATTTCCACAGAACTCGTTTGGCAATTTTGGGGATACACCAAAAGCGCAGCCGGCCAGGTCTACCCTGGAAGTCAAACAGGTAGGCAGCTACTCAGCTTCTTTCGTGCCGACCGTTGATGACTTTGATCGTCTTGAACCCGCGTTTCGAATTCCCTCAGACACATGGAAAAAGCTGCCGGAATTCTCCGGCTACGGGTTTGTGGTATTTAAGCTGCGGCAGGGCAAACATCGAGTGCATCCGATGGCTTTTGCCTATCCGGCCCGCGATAAGAGTCGGATCGTGTTTCCGACGGTGCATATCCATGATGGAGAAGTGCATCAGAAAGCTGAGTTTGATCATTCACTCTATTGCCAGTCAACCAGCGGCGAAGTGAGGATGAATTGGCAGGAGTCTTTGGCTCCGATGGGGCGATACATTCTCGCTCCCGCTGCCAAGGGACTGATAAGGGGGAATGAACACTGCTACAAACTGTCCATGATGGGTGAACTGGACAATTCAGATGTCGAGGTTCCCGCTTAAAGTTACCGTTTTGAGAATTGACCATACCTCTTAGGATGATGTCTTATTGAGTGCCTGAGACGCTTTCCTGGCGTATCGGTAATGAGTAACTCACCTATTTCGTATGCAGACTCACCGTCGCACCTTCCTTTCGTTTCTTGTCGCTTTCCTTGCTCTTGCGGCATGCCTCCCCGCTGATGCCCAGTTGTTCAAAAAGAAGAAAAAGAATCAGGTAACGACTCAAACGAAACTCGAGCCGGGACAGTTCGAGTGGCATCCCGAGCGGGCGCCAAAGGGGCCTCTCCTGGTGGTGGTGAGTATTGACGACCAGATCTGCTATGTCTACCGCAACAGCGTTCTGATCGGCCGATCCACAGTGAGCACAGGGCGCCCCGGGAAGGAGACGCCTACCGGGGTTTTCTCGATCCTGCAAAAAAACAAGGAGCATGAATCCAGCATATACAAGGGGGCGCAGATGCCGAATATGCAGCGCCTGACCTGGAGCGGTATCGCGATTCATGCGGGCGATCTTCCTGGCTATCCCGCATCGGCAGGTTGCGTTCGTTTGCCAATTCAATTTTCTGAGCTGCTTTTCAGTTCCACAGACATGGGGGGAACGGTGGTGATCACCCAGCGCAGTTCGATACCGTCGACCTCCGACAAGCCGAAGCAGATTCTGCAGAAGACAGATGTTGATCCATCGTCTATTCCGATTCCCGATCGTGCGCCGTTCTGGGACCCTGCCAAGAGTCCCACCGGACCTGTTGCTATTCTCCTGAGCTTGAAAGACCAGACTCTCTACGTCTTTCGAAATGGAGTCTTGATTGGCCAGGCTCCTGTCGCTCTGGTGCCGGGCGGAGAGATTCCGGGCGGTTTGTTCCTCATGCTCGACGGAGTCGTCGAAGGACAGAACCCGCTGATTCCGGATCGCCCCATGCGTCCGTGGACGATCCTGACCCTTGACGCGTCGGAGCCTCCTTCGGTCTATCCGCTGAACATCCTGAGGCACCGTGTGCGTGTGAATCAGGATTTCGTGCGCCTGGTTTATGATCTTACGACACCAGGGACCCTGATGTTAGTGACCCGGGATTCCTCCACTGCTGACACCAGGTCGGAAGCGGGATTCACGATCATGAATCCCCAGACTGCCCAGTAACTTGAGGAACTCATATCTTACCGGATTTTCCGGACAATGAAGTTGGGGCTGGCTCTTGGTGGTGGTGGTGTCAGGGGGCTGGCACATGTGCCTGCCCTCGAAATGCTCGATGAACTCGGCATTCGACCGGACCGCATTGCTGGAACCAGTATGGGTGCCATCATCGGTTCGATGTATGCGGCTGGAGTCAGCGGTGAGAAAATTCGGCAATGTGTTCAGGGGCTAACAATATTAAAGTCCGACAAGCCTAAAGATGTCTGGGAGAAGAAAGACAAACTGAGTCATTGGTTCAAATTTTTCCGCTTATCCAAGGGGCGCAAGGCGATTCTTTCTGCCGATGGTTTTCTGAGCCTGCTGTTCGAAGGGCTAGAGGTCGAAGACTTTTCAGACCTCGAGATTCCTCTCGATGTCGTAGCCACGGACTACTACCGGGAC
>JABSSQ010000138.1 GCA_013213905.1 Verrucomicrobiales bacterium
CCTTGGTCTCGTCGTCCTCATAGAAGAATCCGAAGAAGCTGTCGAAGCCGTGATGGACCGGGTTGAAGCGCTCCCACGAACCAAGGTGCCATTTGCCCACCATGCCGGTGGCATAACCGGACTCCTTGAGCAGTTCGGCGACAGTGATTTCTTCGTCACTGATGCCATTGCCTTCCCAGCGGTATACGACATTGTCCAACCCAGTCCGCCCGGCATGGCTCCCGGTCATGAATGCCGCCCGCGTCGGAGAACAGCGGTTGTGCACGTAAAAGCTTTCGAACTTCATGCCCTCCGTGCAAAGGCGATCGATATTCGGCGTCGCGATGACTTCGGAACCGTAGCAACTCAGATCTCCGTAGCCCTGATCGTCGGTCAGGATGAAGAGGATGTTCGGCTTGGAGCCTTCGGCGGCCCCGAGGAAGCTGCTCAACAAAACGAGACTGAGGACGGTTGGGAGGATTTTCATGAGAACTCGAATCTCTATCATAGAGCGCCTCACCGCGTTGCCAATGGCCGCAATTCTGAGGTTAAGGATTCGAGAAGCGAGCTCTATGGCGGGGTAGATCCTGGTCTTCAACCCTGTTAGGTCCATCACCCAACAGGGTTAATCCGGCACGACCATGAACTCGATTCGCCTCGCAATTGGATGAAAACGGATGGAATTAGATGTAATTAGAGGGAAATGGAGGTATACTAGCCTCATGCAGCTTCCCCTACCACCGGTCTTGCCACTGACCAACGACTTCCTCGCTCTGATCGCTGCGATCGATGAGTTCAAAGGAGAATGGAGGGCGTTGGGCGATCTTGCCGCGGAGACGCTGAGTTCTCTCAGGAGAATCGCCACCATCGAAAGTGCCGGTTCTTCCACCCGAATCGAAGGCGCCAGACTGAGCGATACCAAGGTGGAGCTACTGCTCGGAAGCTTGGGCAAGGAGTCCTTTCAGTCCCGGGATGAGCAGGAGGTAGCCGGCTACGCCTACGTCATGGAATCGGTTCAGGCGACTTGGCACGAGCTTCGCGTGTCGGAGAACATTCTGTTGCAGCTCCACCGCGATCTGTTGCGTTACAGCCACAAGGATGAACGCCATCGCGGGCAATGGAAAACGCTCGACAATCACGTGGCTGCGTTCGACGCCAAAGGCAAGGCGGTCGGGATCGTTTTCGAAACAGCGTCCCCATTTGAGACACCGCAGCTAATGGAAAAACTCTTGAACTGGCACACCAAAGAGGAAGCCGACCCACTGCTCCATCCGCTGCTGCGCATTGCTATCTTCAACGTGGTGTTCCTCGCGATCCACCCGTTTCAAGACGGGAACGGCAGGCTCTCTCGAGTGCTCACCCATCTGATGCTGCTTCGCGCTGGCTATGCCTACACCTCATACGCCTCACTGGAAAGCGTGATCGAGCACAACAAGGAAGCCTACTACCTGGCGCTCCGTCGCACACAGACTTCCTTCCGCGAAAACGCTGATTGGGAGCCGTGGATTCTCTTCTTCCTGCGATCGCTGAAATCGCAGACGGAGAACCTTCGAGAGCGTCTCAGCCAGCACGCTGAATCCCTCCCCGCCAAACCCACCACCGAGACCTGTCCCGAAGATTTGTCACCACTGGCAGGTCACCTACTCGAAGTGCTGAAGGCGCGCGGAACACTCTCGGTCGGAGAAGCCGCGGAAGCCCTCGGAGCCAATCGCCACACCTTGAAGGACAAATTCTCTGAACTCGTTCAACACGGTTATGCCGAACTTCGCGGCAAGGGACGCGGGGCACACTATCGTCCTCTGAATCGATTCCAGTGAATCTCAGCGATTCGTGCTAAAGTCCTGAAACATACACGAACCTGCCGACAAGGTTGAGTCGAATGGCGCCACCGAAGGCGCCGTTCATCAAAACCCTTCCCCGCTTTTTCCTACCACCATGAAACCGCTTCTTCTCTCCGCCTTTGTATTGTTTGGCCTCTGCCACCCGCTCCACGCAGAAGAATCCGCCAAGAGTTCCGGCAAGCATCTGTTCATTCTCTCCGGCCAATCGAATATGGCGCGCTTTAAGCCGAAGGAATGGTTCACTCCGGGAATCAGCGA
>JABSSQ010000139.1 GCA_013213905.1 Verrucomicrobiales bacterium
GACCACCGACCACTGACTACCGATCACCGATCACTCCCCCTCCCGCGGCACCCCAAACCACTTCGTGAACTCTTCAACCCCAGCCCGCTCGGTCCGATAGTTATTCACCGGTGCTTCACGCTCTGGATAACCCAGCGCAACGCCACAGATGAGCTTCTTCTCCTGCGGGAGCTCGAGAGCTTCACGCACAATGTCAGGGTATTCCGCCAGGGCAGCCTGGGGGCAGGTCTCCAGATCAAAGCCGCGAGCCGCCAGCATCACGTTCTGGATAAACATGCCGCAGTCCACCCACGACCCCTGTTCCAGCGCCTCGTCGACGAAGAAATAGAGTTCCACCGGCGCATCGAAGCCGTGGTAGTTCTTTTCCCACTGGGCAGCTCGTCCATCCTTGTCGGATCGCTCAATTCCGAGCGCGTCGTATAGCGCCATGCCGCAGACGAACCGGCGGGTGCGGTAGGGCTCCGGAAAACGATGGGCATAGTATTGATAGTCCGCGTTCCCTTTGTCTCCGGACCGGAGCGCCTCCACCATGCGATCTCCAATCTGCTGTTTGAGATCACCTGATACGACAGCGACTTCCCAGGGCTGCGTGTTACCGCCTGAAGGAGCCCATCGCGCCGCTTCGAGAACCGCTTCAATCGTTTCCCGGGCCACGGGTATGTCGAGAAAGGCACGGGTCGAGGCCCGACCACGGATCGCTTCGATGATATCCATGGCCAGAGGCTAAGCGACCCGCGACAAATTTCCACTGCCTAGATCCTTGTGCCTTTTAACGACCTCGAAACTCTCACGAGTTTCGCTACGGTTCCGTTTCCATCGTAGCGAAAGACGTGAGTCTTTCGTTGCAGAGACTATCCGGAATTTTGATCGCTTCCGCGCCTCTTTTCGGCCAAACGAAAGAGCAAGTTCAAGATTAAGAGCAGGAGCAAGAGTCGAACACGATCAGCGAATATCAGCGCCCATGGGCGGTCCTACTGTCTTCACTTCTCCGTCGCCATCGCGGGCATCGAATCAGCAAAGCCGGCCTCGGTCCGCCTCAGTTCGGCGATGGTGTCCGCTCGCATCTGCTTCAGCCTTTCCTGATACTCGGGTTTGAAGGCGAGGTTCACCCTCTCCTCGGGGTCGTTCTCGAGGTCGTAGAGTTCTTCCACTTCGCCTTCGATGAGGGTGCGAATGTATTTGTGCCTTCCCTCCATCAGGGAAACCCACCACGGGACACTGGCGGTCTTGTAAAGAATCTCCGGGTCGGTCGGAATGACATCGGTATCCGATCCGTATTTCTCGCCGGTCAACACGGTCAGCACCGGGTGCTCCCAGTCGACCTCGGGGTTTTCGAGCAAGGGAGTCAGATCGTGGCCGTGCATCTCCCAGGGCAGGGGCAGATCGACCAGCGAAAAGAAAGTCGGCGGCAAATCCGTGCCCCCCACCGGAGTCGGACAGACACCACCAGCCTCGATCTTGCCGGGCAGACTCATGATGAGCGGGCCACGGATGTTGGCATCGTAGGGAGCAATCTTCTGCTGAAAGCCTTTCTGTCCCCAGGCGATCCCCTGGTCCGCGGCGAAGACGATCAGGGTGTTCTCAAGCTGGCCCGTTGCCTCCAGGGCCTCCCGCAGACGTCCCACCGCATCATCAATCGCGAGCACGCCCTGATGATATTGCCTCACCCAGTCCTGCAGCGTGTTGCCGTGAATGGGCGCATTCTTGACCGTGCGCTGCTGCACGCCGGAGTCCAGTTCAGCAAAGCCTTCCGGATTCTGATGCCAGCGACTGCGCTCCTGCACATACTTCGGTTTGTCGGCTCGCAACGGTGAGTCCGGGTAAATGTCCTCCGGCACCGGCACCTTGGCATCGGGATAAGAGGCCTGGTGACGCTCCGCCGGAGTGAAAGGCCCGTGCACCGCGCCATAACACAGCCACAAATACCAGGGCGCGTCCGCCTTGCGGTTCTTGCCTTCAATGAAATCGACCGCCCGATCCGTGTACCAATCGGTCGTATAACCCGAGATTTGCTGTTTCACACCATCCACCTCAATGGTCTGATCGTCGAAGTAGTTGCCCGCATTCTCCGGATACTTGGGACGGCTCCACACGATCTGGTGATCCCAATCCCGTCCATAACCGCTGTCGATCCCGGTGTGCCATTTGCCAATCTGGGCGGTGGTGAATCCATTCTCACGCAGGACCCGAGGCCAGAACGGGCACTGCTCGGGATCGTAAACACTCCCGGGATACTGCCCCTCCATCCGCATCGATTCGACGCCATACTGATGATGACCCGTCAGCATCGTGGTCCGTGATGGCATGCACCAGGTGCCGACATAGGCATGGGTGAACCGCACGCCCTCGGCGGCAAGAGCATCGATGTTCGGCGTGTTGACCCAGGGATAGGCTTCCTCGTAGCAGCTCACCGTGCGGTGAGACTGATCATCGGTGTAGATGAAGAGGATATTGGGGCGTTTCTCGTCAGCCGGTTGGCCGATGGCAGAGAACAGAAAAAAACAAAGTGTGGCGGTAAGCAGAAGAGATTTCACGGCCGGATCGTAGAATCGACCCACTGGGGAAGGAAAGCCTTTTCGGATGCACCGCGAGAACAAACCGCTCATGAACGCTGATCGGCGCTGATTTGCCTCAGTATTTCAAACACGAATGCGCTTCGCTCTCCCGAATGAAACACGAATAAACACGAATCCTTCCACTGGGCCATTCGTGAAAATTTGTGTTCATTAGTGCATCTTCGTGTTTCAAAAATCCTGGTTCCGTGAAAACTCGTCACGTCCGCTGAGCAAGAGGCACTACAATTCGAAAGCCATTAGCGAAAATCAGCGACCATGAGCGGTTCAGAAGTCTCTCAGTCTCTCAGTCTCTCCGTCTCTCAGTCCCGAACCGGCGCACAGCGCTCGCCCTCGACGTAGCGGTTCAACAGCGCGCGCATCTGCTCGACTTTCTCCGGATGCTCGGCTGAGAGGTCTTTGGACTGGCGAGGATCTTCCTTGAGGTTAAAGAGGAGCCCATCGCGATCCTTGCCGAAGTCGGTCAGGCCGAAGTATTCAAGATAGTCGGCGCCCTCTTTCTTCGAGGCGCCGGACGCGGCATTGATCAGGACCCAGTCCCCCTGCCTCAAGGCATACTTACCGGCACTCGTGTTCTGCACCGTGGCGGTGCGGAGCGGCTTCTGGTAGTCCTCCCCTTTCAAAACCGGCAACAGGTTGTAGCTGTCGATCGCTTCGTCCTCACTGAGGTCGTGACCGACCAGCTCGGCAAAGGTCGCGGCGAAGTCCACCTGACTCACCACTTCGTCGGAAACAGCGCCCGCCTCAACCTGGGCGGGCCAGCGCACGATGAAGGGCACCCGGTGACCGCCTTCGTAGATGTCTCGCTTCACGCCGCGGAATTCACCAGAACTCCACTGATCGAATTCCTCGAGGCGGTCAAAAGCGGCCGTCTCGGCTCCGTTGTCAGCGGTGAAAATGACGATGGTATTGTCCGCCACGCCGGCTTTATCCAGCGCATCGAGCACCTTGCCAACCTGGGCGTCGGTCTCGATCACGAAGTCACCATAGTAACCGGCTTTGGATTTGCCGTGAAACTCCTCGTTCGGAACGATGGGATAATGCGGCGAGTTGAAGGCAAGATAGGCAAAGAAAGGTTTGTCCGCCGACTGCTGCTCCAGCCACGCCACCGTCTTGTCGGTGATCGTCGGCAGAATGTCGTAGGGACTCCAGCTCTCCGCCATGGGGCCGGGCCGGAAACTGCCCGCACCCGCCAGCGGCTCGGACTTGATCACCGGCAGCGTGGGAATGGTCACGAAACGATCATTTTCGATCCAGCAGTAAGGCGGGAAATTGATGGTGCCATCGCCCCAGTAGTAATCAAAGCCCTGCTCGATCGGACCGTCGGGGAACGGCTTGGTCCAGTCATAGGCCTCTGGATCGGGGTCACCCGCTTTACGACCTGCCTTGCGAATCGCATCGAAGTCCCAGCCAAGGTGCCACTTGCCGAAGGCCCCGGTGTTGTAACCCTTGCCCTGGAACATCTTGGCAATGGTGAAATCCTCCGGCTCAAACACGGTGCCTCCAAAGGCCCCCACGATACCGTGAAAGCGACGCCAGTGATGCTGCCCGGTCAGAAGTGCAAAGCGACTCGGCGTGCAGATACCCGACGAGCTGTGCCCATCCGTGAAGGTCATTCCCTCCGAAGCGAGCCGATCGAGGTTCGGCGTCTGGATCCCGGCTTCGGGATCGCCATAGGAGACATCCGCCACCCCCATGTCATCGGCGTAAAGAATGACAACGTTGGGTGGAGAATCCGCCGCCCACAATGGCGTCGTCAGGACAAAAGCGGCGAAGAGAAATCGAGCAACAGGGTTCTTCATGGAAAGACGATCAGGCAAACCCTCCGAATATCGGAACTCCACCCCTCCCCGCCACCAAAAACCTACTTCAAACGCTGGCTTGATCCCGTTTGAGATTATTCAGAACCCAAAGGCGCCGAGCAATCGCCCCTCCCATCCCGTCCCACTCCTGCTCCAGTCATCCCCTTCAACCACCGCCCCCCCTCACCCAACTAATCCCAATAACTACCATATTCACAATCATTTATAGAGAGTGATATCAGCCACCTCGGGTCACGTCCCGAATGCCCCCTAAGAATGCCTGGATATACCTCGGGTCGAGAAGAAATTCCTTGTAGAAACAGGGCCTCTCGTGGATCATGCCTCGGAAATCGGCTCGTGATATCACTTAGCGACCCGATACGAATA
>JABSSQ010000014.1 GCA_013213905.1 Verrucomicrobiales bacterium
ACTTCTGCGCCGTTCATGCCGGGGCCGGGTTTGCCGAAACGAAGGAATACCAGAGACTCCAACCGGAAGACTACCCGCCGGAAATTGAGCAAACGCTTTGGCAGGTCTACGACACGCCATCCTATGTTCACAATTTGCTCAATGGCCCGGTGCTGGCCTACTCAGGAGGGGAGGACAAGCAGAAGCAGGCGGCTGACCTGATGGAGAGAGAGCTGAAAAGAGTTGGCTATGACCTGCGTCATGTTGTCGGCGAAGGAATGGGCCACAAATACAACCAGGAGTCGGTCGATGAAATCTGGGCCTGGTTGCTGGAGGCATGGAAGCGCGGTCGCAACCCTCGCCCTTCCTGGGTGATCTGGGAGACGCCAACACTTCGTTATCCCGGGTATTCTTGGCTGCAGATTCTCGGCCTGGAAAAGCATTGGCACGGGGCGCTTGTGGAAGGACGATGGGACAAGGATAATAAAGTCATCGAGCTCGATCTCGAAAAGGTCACGGCGATTGCGGTGCAAGGCAGTGAGTCCGAGAGTTTGTCCGGTTATCAACTCAAGCTTGGTGAGCAGACGATTGATGTGACGGATCCGGGCTTTCCAGTTGAAGGTGTCAGCCTGATTCAGAAGGACGGCATGTGGGAAATGGGAGAACCCTGTGAGAACAGGAAGCGCCCGGGAATGCAGGGGCCTATCGACGACGCCTTCATGAGCCGTTTTGTGGTCGTGCCGCCGACGAAGACCCCGTCGAATGCCAAGCTGGCTCGCTGGGTGGATTTTGAACTCGATCATTTTCGGGATCGTTGGTCGTCCCTTTTGCGTGGTGAGTTGATCGAACGCCGGGCCAGTTCGTTGGATTCGGGAGATGTTGCTGAATCCAACCTGATCCTCTGGGGAGATCCTGATTCGAATCCGGTAATCGCTGAAATGGTGGAAGGTTTGCCGGTGGAGTGGGGAGACGGCGAATTCACTTTCAGGGGCAAGACATATGATTCCGGTGAATTTGTTCCGGCTTTCATCTTTCCGAATCCGCTCAATCCAGAGCGCTACGTGGTCATTAACAGTGGTCTGACGTTTCGCGAAGGGCATGATCGGACCAATTCGCTTCAAAATCCGAAGTTAGGCGACTGGGTTGTCATTGGACTCGATGAAGACCCGAGTGACCTGGCTCCGGGGCGCATCGAGGCTTCGGGGTTCTTTAATGAAGAGTGGCAGTAACTGATGGCTACACTGGGACATTCCGGTCATGATTACGGTCAACTCCAGGCGCGCTGGGAGGACCTCGCAAAACGTGTCGGCTGGAGGCTGACCATCCTGTCTGAGGAGAGCGGATATCCTGTGCTTGCCCTCGAGAATGCTGCAGCTGTCGAAAAGGTGGGCGGTGGCTCTTACCTGTCTGCCGGGGTGCACGGCGATGAATGCGCCCCTGTATGGGGGCTACTCGACTGGGCCAAGGAGAAGCTTTCGGAACTCGACGATAAGCCCGTCGTAATCTTTCCCTGCCTCAATCCCTACGGGCTGATTGAGAATACGAGGCGCGATGGCAACGGCATCGACCTGAATCGTCACTTCCAGGATCCAAGTGTTCCGCTGATCGCGGCCTGGCAGGAGTTTCTCGAGGGGCGTCGTTTCGATGTCGCCGTTAACCTGCACGAGGACTACGACGCGGGCGGCATCTATCTCTACGAGTTGGCCCGGAGTGAGAGCCCCGGCCACCGACTTTTGGCAGCCTGTGAGGATTTGATTTCCCGTGAGACGGCGGCCGTGGTCGACGGGTCTGATTTTGAGAACGGCTTGCTGCGACGAGAGGCCAGCGAAGAGGAGATGCGACGGGTGGTCGAGGAGGACCTCGATGGTTGGCCCGAAGCGATCTATCTTTATCTCGAATGCGCCAAGGATTCGTTCACCTTCGAGACTCCCAGCGAAATGGATCTCGATACACGCATCGCCACTCACCGGAGATTTCTCGAGGCGGTGATAGGCTGATTTCGGACCAGGGGGCAGCTGGCTGCTGCGTCGTTTCCGTTCGTTTCCGTCGGAATGACGTGATTGACCGGAACCCCGATCGTTGGTTCGATCTCCGGAATGAAAACCACTTTCGCAATCTCGTTTGTTTTTCTGTTCAGCCTGCTGGTTCCCACGGTCGATGCCGGCGACGGGAAGAAGCATCTTTTTATTCTCTCGGGTCAGTCCAATATGGCGGGGCACAAGCCGGACGAAGCGTTCATTCCGGCCGTGGAGGAAGCTTTCGGCAAAGAGAGCGTTATCGTGGTTCAGGACGCGTTGGGAGGCCAGCCCATCCAGCGGTGGTATAAGGATTGGAAAGACCCGCAGGGTGCCGCTCCCGAAACAACCGGTGATCTTTACGATCGGCTCATGAGCAAGGTGAAGCCGGCGATTGAAGGGGAGGAGTTGGCATCAGTCAGCTTCTTCTGGATGCAGGGAGAGCGCGATGCCAAGATGGAGTGGGCGGCCGTGTACGAGAAGAGCCTGCTGGGTTTGTATCAGCAACTCAGTGCGGACCTGGGGCGCGATGACATGATCTTTGTGATCGGCCGTCTCAGCGACTGGGGTAATGGCAAAGAGCAGTGGGACCAGATCCGGGCGATCCAGGTCAAGGTGGCCGATTCCGACGAAAAGTTTGCCTGGGTCGACACCGACGACCTCAACGACGGCAANAACCGCAAGGGCAAGGAGATCAAGGACGACCTCCACTACAGCGGGGAAGGCTACAAGGTCTTCGGCGAGCGAATGGCGGCCGAAGCGATCAAGCGCATCAAAGGCGAGTGAAGAAATAGAGATTGGTCCCGTCTTCAGCGGGACCTCTGATCTTGTCTCCGTAGGCGTTGAGTTCGATCTTCATGCTGCTGTCTCGATCGAGCAGATTGCGCACGTGATAGCTGGAGTCGCGGTCGTAGTCCGATCCCGTGTCCTTGATGCCTTCCAGTTTGAGGGAACCATCGTAGTCGAAGGTTCCCTTGAACTCCTTTTCACCGTTATCGAGATCTTCTGACTGGAGCGTCACGACGATGCTCCGGTTCCCGGCATCGACTGAGACGACATTCATGCGGAGGTTCGCATTGCGTCGATCATAGTTCCACATGCCCTGAAAGGACTGCCCGACAGAAAAGGGGGGAGGCTTGGGCGGTTCTTCCTCAGGTTCTCCGAGAGGTTCGAGCGGTGGAAGTGGCGGCAGCGAAGAAACGGTCTCACTGGTGTTCGACGGCGCGGCAGGCGGCGGATCGTCTGAGCATGAGACGAGCAATGCCAATCCGGTTAAAGTAATGAGGAAAGCACACTTCATTTTCTAGGCGTCTTTAATTACAACGAGGCCGATGATGTCCATGCCAGCGCCTGATCTGCCATGTATCCCAACCGGGATTTTGGTTCCTGCGTCGACTTTTTCTTCGAGCGCTCCGTCCGGCCAGTTGCCATACCATTCGGTTGAATATGAGTTGTCAGGGTTGAGCTGCTTCCCGACGATTCGGTAGAAGTGAATTCTCACCTGCCGCACGTAGGGATCCAGGCGGGCCTCAACCGCTCCCACGGCATAGCCATCTTTCGCGATGACCCTTCGCGTTGTGTCTTCTTTGTTTGTCCCCGGAGAGACGTCGGACGTCACTTCGCCCTTGTTTCGGTTTCGAAAAATTGCCTGCAGTCCGCGAACGACGCGTTTCTGATAGATGTCGTCGAAATTGAGCTTTAATCCAATGAGGACGCTGGGTTGGTCGCTCAAGTCGTAATTCGTTGTCTTGTCGATAGCTCGATGAGCAATTCTCTCGACCCGCTCTTCTTTGACTGCGGCTTCGACATAATCCCAATTGATTTGCCCCCACATCTTCGGGTCATGGAGGGCGGCAAGACTTTCCTGGGAATCAAAGGCCTCAGACCATGACTCAATGTATGTCTGGATAGACAGAGCAGTCTCGATATCTCCATCCCTTGTCAGATTGGTTGAGAGTTCTTCGAGCTTCGTTTTGTAGGCTTTAAGTAAATCGAAAACGGAGAGGCTGATGTTGCCCTGGCGTTCGTTCAGCGCTTCGTGATAGACAGTCATCGCTTCTGCCAAATCAGAGCCTGTGATTTTCTCAGGTGGTGTTTTGTTGTTATCCAGAGCCTTGATGGCCTCAGTGATCTCGACCACTTCAGCAAGGTTACCTTCAGCCTGCTTGCTGGAGACCAGCTTCTTCAAATGATTAGAGAAGCTGTGGTTGAGAGAACGAACGGGTTCCAACAAAGCATATTCGGCTTCGACATACTTGGCAAAGATGTCATACCAGATATCGGGAGAGGATGAAACGAGTGCGGATTCAGCCGGTAGATCGGTGGGCGTCTCCTGAGCAAAGCCAGCTGAAAGAGCGAGAGAGCTAAGCGCGACGGAAAGAATGAATCGGTGGAACGATACCTTCATTTTCCAGTAAACTGACAGAGTCGTTGCATTCACACAAGTCGCTAGAATTAGGGGGGAGCCTCCCTTGGAAGAGAGTTGCTTCGGACTCCAAATCCCGTCAATGCGAGCGTGGCTGCCTGCCTTCTCAGGACTCGTTGAAGAAGATCGTGAGATTCTTTGTCTGTCGGGCTGCTGCTACGATTTCCGGTTTCCCGTCACCGTTGAGGTCGCCGGCCTTGATATCTTCGACGGCGATTTCGGCGCCTGAGAGTTGTTGCTCGGTCCATTGGGATCCGTCTTCATTGGGGATGAAGAGCTTGATGCCCGGGTCGCCGGGAACGTCCTTCGGATGCATTGCCCGCCAACCGACCACAACTTGGTCCGAGCCGATTCCGAGGAAGTCATCAATCGCTACGGCGTGACCGTCCTTGATGGCTCCATCGAGGACTTTGAGTTGGGGCCAGAGACCTTCTCCGCCGTCAGGTTCGACGTAGGCAGCGGCAGTATTACCGTGCATGGGCTCGACGCAGGCGATGAATCGT